>JBBSVL010000045.1:0-12682 GCA_038233595.1 Propionibacteriales bacterium
CGACCAGCACCCCGCGGTGATGGCCGAGCTGGAGAACTGGTCGACCACGGCCCAGGCCGGTGCCGGCGCCAACCCGAACGCACCGGTCGGCGACCCCGACTACATGCCGGTGCCGGACCCACCAGCCGAAACCGCGTGACGGACCGGGTCGCACGAGCCTGATGGTCAGGCGACGATCTCGATCTGGACCCGAGCGCCTGGTAGGTGGTAAGCCCTCGGCGCTCACGCGCTTGTGGGTTGGCAGTCAGGCCAGCAGCACGGCGCAGACAACCATCACCTCGCGGAAGCCGTGAGTGAGCACGTCCGGGCGCTGGTAGTCCGCACCGCTGAGCCCCACGGCCGCAGGAAGTGCCGCAACGGCGAGCAGCGACCCGGCGCGGTCGACCGCGTTGTTGATCCCGCTGGCCGCACCGACGTAGCGGTCGGGTGCCGCGGCGAGCACCGCGGCGGTCAACGGCGAGACCAGGCCTGACAGGCCGAGGGCGAACAACGCCATCCCGGGAAGTACGCCGGTCCAGAACGACGTCCCGGGCCCGACACCCACCAGGAGCAGCACCCCCGCAGCACACACGAGGGGACCGATGGTCATCGGCAACCGAGGCCCGGTCCTGGTGGCCAGGGCAGCGAACCGGGGCGACAGCAGCAGCATCGCCACGGTGACCGGAAGCCCGGACAACCCTGCGGCGAAGGCAGAGAACCCACTCGACACCTGACCCCGGCGCTCAGACCGGTCGAGCAGCTCCGCCACGGGCCGACTCCTCAGCCACGAGCGCGTCGTACCTTCTCGCGCAGGTCGACGGGGGTGTCGGCAACGGCTCCGGAGGAGTCGAGCCAGCGCACCACCTCGGCGCGCTCCGCGTGGCACATCAGGCCGACGACGTCGCCCGGCTTCGCGAGGCCGGTGAGCGCCTGTAGCGAGGCCAGCTCGGTGGGGTACGACGGCAGCGACTCGACGCCGACCCGGGCGGCCCCGGCCCGCATCAGCACGTCGAGCTCCGCGGTGGTGCGCCCGCGCAGGTAGTGCTCCTTGTGTCCGATCACCACCTCGTCCGCGCCCTTCGCGGCGATCTCCCCGAGGTCGGTGATCAGCTCGTCGGTGCGGTCACCGACGACGCCCAGGCCGAGGAACACACGTCCGCCGGGCGCGACCACACCCCGCAGGACCTCCAGCAGCGCTTCGAGGCCGGCCTCGTTGTGAGCCAGGTCCATCACCACGGAGAAGCCGTCGAGGGTGAAGAAGTTCATCCGCCCGGGGTTGTGCTCCACGTCCGGCAGGAAGCTGCGCAGCCCGGCGACCACGTCGGCGCGCGCGACCCCCACAGCGAGTCCCGCCGACGCGGCGGCCAGCGCGTTCTCGACGTTGAAGTGGGAGAGCCCGGCCAGCGTCATCGGCACATCGACGACCTCGACCATCGGGTCGGGGTCTGCGCCCGGTGTGAGCACGGTGAGCCAGCCGTCCATCACGGTCGTAACCCGGCCACCGGTCTCCAGCACCTCCCGGACCGCCGGGTTCTCGGGATAGCGGGTGAAGATCCAGGGCTGCGCCTTGGTGGTCGCGCGCATCGACAGCACCCGGGGATCGTCGGCGTTGAGCACCGCCCACCCGGTCCTCTTCGTGATCCTGGGTACGACGGCCTTCACCTCGGCCAGCTGGTCCACGGTGTCGATCCCCTGGAGGCCGAGATGGTCCGCGGTCACGTTGGTGACCACCGACACGTCGTTGTACATCAGCCCGATGCCCTTGAGCAGGATGCCGCCGCGGGCCGTCTCGGTGACCGCGAGCTGCACCTCGGGGTGCGCGAGCACCCGGCCGGCGCCGCTGGGACCGGAGTAGTCGCCGGCCTCGACCTGGACACCGTCGACGTAGACGCCGTCGGTGTTCGACCAGCCGACGTGCAGACCGCTCTCGCGGGCGATGTGGGCAACCATCCGCGACGTGGTGG
This sequence comes from Propionibacteriales bacterium, assembly GCA_038233595.1. GTDB lineage: Bacteria > Actinomycetota > Actinomycetes > Propionibacteriales > Nocardioidaceae > Marmoricola. Next base: position 1,944 of record JBBSVL010000045.1, read on the forward strand.
TCTTGCCGTTGGTGCCGGTGACCGCCACGACCGGGACCTTGGGGCGCAGGGTCGTCGGGCCCGGTCCCCGGTTGGTCGATACCACGTCCTGCACGGCCTGCGGGAGCCGGTCGACGCCGTCGTCGAGCACCATGGCCACGGCCTCGCCGAGAGCCCGGGCCCGGTTGCGGTCCCGCCAGGGGTAGACCACCACGACCTGCTGCTGGTCGCTGGTCGGGCGCACCCGCACGGCGAGCCGGGTGGTGCCGGCGCCCGTGGCGACTCGTCGTACGAGACGCTCGGTCAGGCGCATCACGGCGCGCTGCCGGAAGCCGCTCTGCGGCGCGCCGGGGCGCACGCCGCTCATCCCGAGCGCCGTAGCGACGGCGCGCACGTCGGACTCCGGGGCCGAGGCCAGCGTGGACACGTCCAGGGTGAGCTTCACCGCTGCGCGTGGGAAGTACAGGTTGGGGCCTTCGAGGATGCGGAGCTCGACGAGGGAAGTCACCGGAGCAAACTAGCGCGGTGTCAGGCACCCATCGCGTGGTAGCCACCGTCGACATGCACGATCTCCCCGGTGGTGGCCGGGAAGAAGTCGGAGAGGAGCGCGACGACGGCCTTCGCGGTCGGCACCTGGTCGGTGTTGTCCCAGCCCAGCGGCGACCGGTCGCTCCACATCGCCTCGAGGTCCTCGAAGCCGGGGATGGCCTTGGCGGCCATCGTCCTGAGCGGCCCCGCGGAGACCAGGTTGACCCGGATGCCCTTCGGCCCGAGGTCGCGGGCCAGGTAGCGCGAGCACGACTCGAGACCGGCCTTGGCCACGCCCATCCAGTCGTACGCCGGCCAGGCGACCGTGGCGTCGAAGGTCATCCCGACGACTGAACCCCCCTCGCCCATCAGCGGCGTGCAGGCGTGGGTCAACGACATCAGCGAGTAGGCCGAGACCTGCACCGCCTGGGCCACGTCGGGCCACGGTCCGCCCAGGAACTTGCCGCCGAGCAGCGTCTCGGGGTTGCCGTAGGCGATCGAGTGCACCAAACCGTCCAGCCCGTCGACGTGCTCACGGAGCAGGTCGGGCAGCCGGGCCAGGTGCTCCTCGTCGGTGACGTCGAGCTCGATCACCGGTGGCTCCTTGGGCAGCCGCTTCACGATCCGCCGGGTGATGCCCAGGGCACGGCCGAAGTTGGAGACCACGACCGTGGCGCCCTGCTCCTGGGCCACCCTCGCGGTCGCGAAGCCGATCGAGCTGTCCATGGTGACCCCGGCGACCAGGATCCGTTTGCCTTCGAGAATGCCCATCTCTCTCCTCAGTCCTAGTGGCCCATGCCCAGTCCGCCGTCGACCGGGATCACCGCACCGGTGACGTAGCCGGCGCCCTCGGACGCCAGCCAGGTCACGGTGGAGGCGATCTCGGCCGGGGTGGCGAACCGCTGCAACGGGATCTGCTTCTGGTACGACGCCTTCTGGTCCTCGGGAAGGTCGGCGGTCATGTCCGTCTCGACGTACCCGGGCGCGACCACGTTGGCCGTGATCGACCGGCTGCCGAGCTCCCTGGCCAGCGACCGGGACATCCCGATGAGGCCGGCCTTGCTGGCCGCGTAGTTGACCTGTCCGGGCGAGCCCAGCAGTGCGACCACCGACGAGACGAAGATGATCCTGCCCTTGCGCAGGCGCAGCATCCCCTTCGAGGCCCGTTTGGCCAGCCGGAACGAGCCGGTCAGGTTGGTGTCGATGACGTCGGACCAGGCTTCCTCACTCATCCGGAGCAGGAGGGTGTCGCGGGTGATCCCGGCGTTGGCGACGAGCACCTCGACCGGCCCCTGGTGCTCCTCGACGGCCGCGAAGGCCGCCTCGACCGAAGCCGGGTCGGTCAGCTCACAGGCGACCCCGAACGCACCCTCGGGCGCCTCTCCGGTGCGTGTGGTGACGGCGACGGAGTCGCCCTGGGCGATGAAGGCCTCGGCGATCGCGCGGCCGATACCGCGGTTGCCACCGGTGACGAGGACAGATCTGCTCACCCCGCGACGCTATCGGTGGTCGAGCAGCGAGCGCCAGCGATTCAGGTCGAGCAGCGAGCGCAAGCGAGCGCGTCGAGACCCGCGCCGAGCCGCACTCAGTCGTCCTCCAGCCGGAAGCCCAGCTTCATGCTGACCTGGAAGTGCTCAACGGCGCCGTCCTTGACCTGGCCTCGGACCTGGGTGACCTCGAACCAGTCGAGATGACGCAGCGTGGTGGAGGCTCGGGCGACCGCGTTGCGGATGGCGTCGTCGATGCCTTCGGGTGAGGTGCCGACGACCTCGCTGACACGGTAGGTGCGGTTTGACATCGCTGCTCCTGTTGATCGGGGGTGGGGATCCGGGGGTGGGCCGGACCTGCAGGATCCCACGCCTTCGGGCGCCGGGCCTTGCGCCCTGTGGCGGCGTAAGGTCGAGACATGAGCAGGGCCACCCGCAAGGACGACGACGTCGTTCAGATCACCTCGGCGCCGATGAACCGCGCCGAGGAGCAGCGGGGCCGCCAGCGTCGTTACCTGTGGTCGATGTCGGTGCGCACCGTGTGTTTCGTGCTGGCGATCGTGGTGGGCAACAACTGGGTGCGCTACGTGCTGCTCGCGGCCGCGCTGATCCTTCCGTACGTTGCCGTGGTGATGGCCAACGCGGTCGCCACCCAGCTTCCCGGCTCCGGGCCCGAAGCACCCGACTTCGAGCGCAAGCACCTCCCCGGTGGTAGGTGATCCAGGTCCTGTCCCAGCTGGCTTCGACACGAGCCCGGAGGGACCGCTGCGGTCTTGGATCTGCGTGCCGGGTCGTGCAAGAATCGATGAGCGTGGTGTCCGGTCTCCCCCGTCCGGGCACCCCGTCGAGTGCCGGACGACTTCCCCCCGTAGCCGTCCGGCACTCCCTGCTTCAGGAGCGGGCGCGTGGCTGAGCCGTCGGACCTGATCTGCTCGGCCAGGGGCTGTCGGACCGCGGCCGCGTGGGACCTGCTCTGGAACAACCCGAAGCTGCACACCCAGGAGCGTCGCAAGTCCTGGCTGGCCTGCGACGAACACCGCTCGTCGCTCGCGGACTTCCTCGCCGCCAGATCGTTCCTGCGCGAGGTCAGGCCGCTCCCCAACGACTCCGCCGCATCGACCGAATGAGTCCGTTGGCGGTGCTCAGCCGCCGATGGCAGACATCGGACGGGTGGGCTGCAGGAACGTGACATCGTCGATCCCGTGACCGGGACGCTTGTTGGCCATGGCGATCCGCCAGCGATCCGCGATCTCCTCGTCGGCTGCGCCTGTACGCAGTGCACCACGCAGGTCGGACTCCTCCCGGGCGAAAAGGCAGTTGCGGACCTGACCGTCGGCGGTGAGCCGGACCCGGTCGCAGTCGCCGCAGAACGGGCGCGTCACCGACGCGATCACACCAACGGTGGCCGGACCGCCGTCGACACTGAACAGCTCTGCCGGTGCGCTCCCGCGCGGCTCCTCGGCCGGCAGCAGCGTGAACTCACGCTCGATCGAGGCCAGGATCTCCGCGGCCGTGACCATCGCCTCCCGGCTCCAGCTGTGCTGCGCGTCGAGCGGCATCTGCTCGATGATCCGCAGCTCGTAACCGCGCTCAATGCACCAGCGGAGCAGCTCTGCAGCCTGGTCGTCGTTGACGCCGCGCAGCAGCACGGCATTGACCTTCACCGGGGTCAGCCCGGCGTCCTGCGCGGCAGCAAGACCCGCGATGACGTCGTGCAGCCGGTCACGCCGGGTGATCGTGTGGAAAGTCTCTGGTCGCACCGTGTCGAGGCTGACGTTGACCCGGTCGAGCCCGGCTTCGGCCAGCGTCCGCGCCGTCCGGGTCAGCCCCAACGCGTTGGTGGTCAGCGAGATGTCCGGACGCGGCTCCAGCGCGGCGCTGCGTCGTACCAGGTCAGGCAGCCCCCTGCGCAGCAGCGGCTCACCTCCGGTGAAGCGCACCTCACGGATCCCTAGCTGTTCGACCCCGATGGTGATCAGCCGCACCACCTCGTCGTCGGTGAGCACCTCCTCGGTGGGCAGCCACTCGAGACCCTCGGCCGGCATGCAGTAGTTGCACCGCAGGTTGCAGCGGTCGGTCAGGGAAACCCTCAGGTCGGTCGCCGTGCGACCCCAGTTGTCGACCAGTCCAATGCCCATGCAGCCAGTCTAGGATGCCCGGCTAGGGTCGCGGCGTGGGCTTCCTCCTCTCCCGACGTTGGGCCGGCTTCTTCCTCGCGGTCATCGTCCTGGCCCTGGCTTCGGTGTGGCTGGGCAACTGGCAGTTCAACCGGCTCGACGAGCGCCGCGCGGACAACCGCCGGATCACCCAGAACCTGCACGCCCCGCCTGCCCCCGTCTCCGCTGTGCTCGCGGTCGGGCGCGGAGCACGGGTGGCCGACGAGTGGCGCAAAGTCACCGCCTCGGGCACCTGGGACGACAAGGCCACGGTCGTGGTCCGCTACCGCACCCGCAACGAGATGGCCGGGATCGACGTGGTGACGCCACTGGTCACCAGCAACGGGACCGCCGTCCTGGTTGACCGCGGCTGGATGTCGAGCGGCAACAACGGCTCCACCCGGCCCAGCACTCCAGCTCCGACGAGGGGCACGGTCACCGTGACCGGCTACGTCCGGGTCAACGCCACCGGCGACGCCACCACGGTCGACGGGCTGTCCGTGCGGGCCATCTCCAGCACGACGATCGGCAAGGTGGTCTCACACCCCCTCTACGGTGGGTTCCTGCTGCTTACCAGCCAGGCTCCGAAGGCGACCCACGGCCTGGGCGCCCCGGAGCTTCCGGAGATCGACGACGGCCCACACTTCTTCTACGGCCTGCAGTGGTGGTTCTTCGGATTGTTGGCCGTCGTCGGCTTCTGCTATCTGGCGTACGACGAGTACCAGCAGCGCCGGACACCGAAAGCCGCCTCAGAGAGCGCGGAGGGCCCCGCCGTCGACCGGGAGCATCACGCCGTTCACGAATGACGCGGCCGGGCTGAGCAGGAACGCCGCAGCCGCCCCGAACTCCGCCGGCCTTCCGTAGCGGCCCAGCGGGATCCCCGCCTCGGAGCGTGCCCGGGCTTCCTGGGGGTCGACACTCATCTCGTCCAGCTCCCGGACCCGTTCGGTCTCGACCCGGCCCGGGAGCAGCCCGTTGACCCGGATGCCCCGGGGGCCGAGCTCGTCGGCGAGAGTCTTGGCGACCATGGCCAGACCTGGGCGCAGCCCGTTGGAGATGGCGAGCCCGCTGATCGGTGAGCGCACCGAGCTGGAGAGCACGAACGCGATCGTCCCGCCCTCACCGAGCCGTTCGGCCACGGCCCGGGCGACCCGCACGGCGCCGAGGAACACCGTGTCGAAAGAACGGCTCCAGTCCTCATCGGAGGTCTCCATCACGGATCCCGTAGGAGGGCCGCCGACCGAGACCAGTGCGCCGTCGAGCCGGCCCCAGCGGTCCAGTGCGGTCTGCACCAGCCGCTCGGCCTGCCCCGGGTCTGCGTTGTCGCCGACCACGCCGACCGCCGAGTCGCCGAGCGTCACGACCGCCTCGTCGAGGCTCGTCCCGGTCCGGCCGGAGATGACCACTCGGGCACCCTCGGCGACCAGGGCGTCGGCGGTGGCCCGGCCCAGCCCTCGGGCCGCACCGGTGAGCACGAAGACACGGTCGGCGAGCTGCAGGTCCATGGAGACATCCTGCCTCAGGGCACCGGCGTCGCGTCGTCGATGAACTGGGTGTGGTACAGGTCGGCGTACAGGCCTCCGTCGGCGAGCAGCGTGGCGTGGGTGCCGTGCTGGACCACCCGGCCGTCGTCGATGACCAGGATCTGGCCGGCGTTGCGGATCGTGGACAGCCGGTGCGCGATCACCAGCGAGGTCCGGCCGGACAGGGCCGAGTCGAGGGCCCGCTGGACTGCGTGCTCGGACTCTGAGTCGAGATGGGCGGTCGCCTCGTCGAGCACCACGATCGGGGGCGCCTTGAGCAACAGGCGGGCGATCGCGAGTCGCTGTCGCTCGCCTCCGGAGAGCCGGTAGCCACGGTCACCGACGACGGTCTCGAGCCCGTCGGGCAGTCCGCGGACCAGGTCGGCTATCTGCGCCGCGGCGAGCGCCGACCAGATCTGCTGGTCGGTAGCGTCGGGCCGGGCGTAGCGCAGGTTGGTGCCGATCGTGTCGTGGAACATGTGGGCGTCCTGGGTCACGTAGCCCACGGTGTCCTCCAGGGACTGCAGCGTGACCTCGCGAACGTCCTGACCAGCGACCAGGACCACACCGCCGGTGACGTCGTACAGCCGGGCAACCAGGTGCGTGATCGTGGTCTTGCCGGCACCGGAGGGTCCGACGAGGGCGACCATCTGACCGGGTTCCGCGGTGAACGTCACACCCCGCAGCACCTCCTCGTGGTCGCGGCTCTCCCCACGCGTGATCGTCTCCAGGCTGGCCAGCGAGACGTCCTCGGCCCGCGGGTAGGTGAAGCGCACGTCGCGGAACTCCACGCTCGACGCGTTCGCGGGCACGGGCACGGCGTCGGGCTGCTCCTGGACCGTGGAGGGCAGGTCGATGACCTCGAAGACCCGGTCGAAGCTGACCAGCGCGGTCATCACGTCGACCCGCACGTTGGACAGGCCCTGGAGCGGGCCGAGCAGCCGTAGCAGCAGCGTGGCCAACGCGAGCAGGGTGCCGACGGTCAGGGTCTTGTTGATCGCGAGGTGTCCGCCGACGCCGTACACCAGGGCTGTGGCCAGGGCCGGGACGAGCAGCATCGCGGCACCGAAGATGCGCGAGACCAAGGAGATCCGGATGCCGAGGTCACGGACCAGACCAGCCTTCTCGCCGTACGTCGCGTCCTCCTCGTCGCGGCGACCGAACAGCTTGAGCAGCAGCGCCCCGCCGACGTTGAACCGCTCGGTCATCATGTTGCCGAGGTCGGCGTTGCCGTTCATCTGGTCGCGGGTCAGCCCGGCCAACCGGGCGCCCACCCAGCGCGAGGAGAGGATCAGGATCGGGAACAGTGCCAGGCACAGCAGGGTCACCTGCCAGCTCAGCGCGAGCATCGCCACCCCGACCACGACGACGCTGATCGAGTTGGACACCACGCTGGACAGCACCGAGGTGAACGCCCGCTGGGCGCCGATCACGTCGTTGTTGAGCCGGGAGACCAGGGCACCGGTCTGGGTGCGGGTGAAGAACGCCAGCGACATCCGCTGCACGTGGGCGAAGACCCGGGTGCGCAGGTCGTAGATCAGACCTTCACCGATGCGTGAGGACAACCAGCCCATCAGCACGCTGAAGCTCGCGTCGACGAGGGCGACACCGACCATGGCAACGGCGAGCCAGGTGACCAGCGAACCGTCCTTGGCCAGGATGCCGTGGTCGACGATCTCCTTGACCAGCAGCGGGTTGACCACCACGATCGCCGCGTCCAGCACGGTGACGAAGAGGAAGACCGCGATCACCGCACGGTGCGGGCTCGCGAACCGCACGATCCGGCGCAGGGTCCTGCGGCTCAGCCTGGCGTTGACCGCGGTCCGGTCGACCCGCAGGCCGCGCCCCGCCGACATCCTGGGATGCATCCCGCTCATCAGCTGCCACCTCCTGGGTTCATCCTCCGGCCAGTGCCCGCATCCGGCCCACCTGTGCCGTCCGCTCGGCCAGCCGCTGCTCGTCCAGCGAACGGCTCGAGGCCTGCTGCAGCAGCGCCTTGGTGCCGCTCACCGCCTGCGCAGGGTTGGCCAGGACAGCAGCGACCAGGTCGGCAACGCTCACGTCCAGCTCCTCGCGCGGTACGACGAGCGTGACCAGCCCGATGGTCGCTGCCTCGGACGCAGTCACGAACCGGGCAGTCGCACAGATCTCCAGTGCCCGTGCGTACCCAACGGCGCTGACCAGCGGTTTTGTTCCCGCCAGATCCGGCACCAGACCCAGCGCAGGCTCCATCATGGCGAACTGCGCGTCGTCGGCGACCACCCGGAGGTCACAGGCCAGCGCGAGCTGGAACCCACCGCCGATCGCGTAGCCGTGCACCTGGGCGATGCTCAGCAGGTCCGGGCGCTGCAGCCAGACGAAGCCGTCCTGGTATCCCGCGATCTCGTCGGCCACGTCCTGGTCGGTCCCCCGCAGCAGCTCGGTGAAGCCCTTCTCCCCCTCGGGACCCTCCGGGGTCAGCATTGCCCGATCGAGCCCCGCTGAGAAGCACGCTCCGGCGCCCTTGACCACGACTGCCCGCACCGGAGCCGGGAGCCCGGCGCCGATCTCAGCCAGGACCTGCCACATCGTCGGGGTCATGGCGTTGCGCCGGTCGGGCTTGTTCAGGGTAATCGTGGCGACCGCGTCGTCTATGGAGAGCAACAGACCGGACTGGGCGAGGCGCGAGGTGTTGGGAAGGGTCATGCCCCGCACTTTAGGGTGCCTCGCCGACCGTGTGCTTGGATCGTGCCAATGAACACCGACACAGAGATCTGGCCCGGCAGCCCCTACCCACTCGGGTCCACCTTCGACGGTGGGGGGACCAACTTCGCGCTGTTCAGCGAGGTCGCCGAGGGGGTCGAGCTGTGCCTCTTCGATGCCGACGGCACCGAGTCCCGGATCCGCGTGCGTGAGGTCGACGCCCACGTCTGGCACTGCTACCTGCCACAGGTGCAGCCGGGCCAGCACTACGGCTACCGCGTGCACGGTCCCTACGACCCCGAACAGGGACTTCGCTTCAACTCGAACAAGCTGCTGCTCGACCCTTACGCAAAGGCGACGGCCCACGAGATCGACTGGGACCCGTCGTTGTTCGGCTACGACTTCGACGCCCCGGAGCAGCGCAACGACGCTGACTCAGGGCCGCACATGACGCTGGGCGTGGTCACCAACCCGTTCTTCGACTGGGAGGGCGACCGGCGGCTCAACGTGCCCTTCAACGAGTCGGTCATCTACGAGACGCACGTCAAGGGCCTGACCCAGCTGCACCCCGACGTACCCGAGGAGCTGCGTGGCACGTACGCCGGTCTGGCGCACCCCGCGGTCACCGAGCACCTCACCAGGCTCGGGATCACCGCCGTCGAGCTGATGCCGGTGCACCAGTTCGTGCAGGACAACACGCTGCTGGAGAAGGGGCTGCGCAACTACTGGGGCTACAACACGCTGGCGTTCCTGGCGCCGCACGCGGACTACGCCGCGGTGTCGACCAACGGCCAACAGGTCCAGGAGTTCAAGTCGATGGTGAAGTCGTTGCACCAGGCCGGGATCGAGGTGATCCTCGACGTGGTCTACAACCACACCGCCGAGGGCAACCACCTCGGGCCGACCCTGAGCTTCAAGGGCATCGACAACCCGGCGTACTACCACCTGGTCGAGGACGACCTGCAGTACTACATGGACTACACGGGCACCGGGAACTCCCTGAACGTGCGGCACCCGCACTCGCTCCAGCTGATCATGGACTCGCTGCGCTACTGGGTCAACGAGATGCACGTCGACGGCTTCCGGTTCGACCTCGCCGCCGCGCTGGCTCGCGAGTTCTACGAGGTCGACCGGTTGGCGACCTTCTTCGAGCTCGTCCAGCAGGACCCGGTGGTCAGCCAGGTCAAGCTGATTGCGGAGCCGTGGGACGTCGGCCCGGGTGGCTACCAGGTGGGCAACTTCCCGCCGCAGTGGACAGAGTGGAACGGCGCCTACCGCGACACCGTGCGTGACTTCTGGCGTGGTGAGCCGTCACTGGGCGAGTTCGCCAGTCGCATCGCCGGCTCCTCGGACCTCTACGAGGACTCAGGGCGACGACCGGTGGCCAGCATCAACTTCGTCACCGCCCACGACGGCTTCACGCTGCGCGACCTGGTCTCCTACAACAACAAGCACAACGAGGCCAACGGCGAGGACAACAACGACGGCGAGAGCCACAACCGGTCCTGGAACCACGGTGTCGAGGGACCGACCGACGACCCGGCAATCCTGGAGCTCAGGGCTCGGGCGCAGCGCAACTTCCTGGCCACGCTGCTGCTCAGCCAGGGCGTCCCGATGCTCCTGGACGGCGACGAGCTCGGCCGCAGCCAGGACGGGAACAACAACACCTATGCCCAGGACTCCGAGATCAGCTGGATGCACTGGGACCGCATCGACCGGCCGCTGATGGAGTTCACCACCAGTCTGGTTCGGCTGCGCCGGGACCACCCCACCTTCCACCGCAAGCGTTTCTTCACCGGCAACACGGTGCGCACCGGGGACGGCGAACGGCTCAACGACATCGTCTGGCTGCACGTGGACGGCCGGCCGATGGAGGAGAAGGACTGGCATCGGCCGGACGCCAAGACCATCGGGATGTACCTCAACGGGGACGGCATCGACGGCCCGGACGCGCGTGGGCAGCGGATCACCGACGACCATTTCGCGTTGTACTTCAACGCCGACGGCGACGACGTACAGGTGACGATCCCGCCGGAGGAGTACGCCGCCTCCTGGGACGTCGTACTCGACACGTCCGGCGCCGCCACCGGGACCATCAGCCATCAGCCCGACGGGCAGCTCACCCTCGCCGCCGGCAGCATGATCGTGCTCCGCGAGCACCAGGAGGTCGTGGACGAGCCCGACGACTCGGTGGCGGCGTCGCTGGCGTCCTACACAGAGCAGCGCCCGGAGGAGCAGTGAGCCGGACCCCCACCAGCACCTACCGGTTGCAGATCACGAAGGACTTCGACCTGTTCGCCGCGGCCCGGCTGCTGCCCTATCTGCACGACCTCGGTGTCGACTGGGTCTACCTGTCGCCACTGCTCGCCGCCGAGCCGGGCAGC
>JBBSVL010000046.1:0-12583 GCA_038233595.1 Propionibacteriales bacterium
CCTTGTGGCTGCATCGGTACTGGCGCAGCAGGGCGGCTTCGACGAACTCGGCCCAGGTCACCGAGCGCGCCCCGTCGCCTCGATCCGCATAATCGGCTGGTAGGTCTTGCCGCGATGCTCGCCGCCTTCGAGCTAGTAGTGCAGCTAGCCTCGGGGTACGCGGAGCAGCCGGGCCGCCTCGGCCTCGGCGAACACCTCGCGGTTCAGTACGTCCCGAGTCACAGTTGTCAGTCTTGCATCCCAGCGGAGCGCCGTGCACGCCCGAACCGCGTGGTCGGGCAACACTGCAAGCTCACCGCTCACGTCAGTGCCAGGCACTACCGTTCCGATGGTGGACGAGACTGGAGGAATCCCGGCGCACACCCAGGTCACGCTCGGCGTCCACAAGATCGGCGCCCGGCTGGAGTCGGAGCAGGAGGGCGACTTCGATGCGACACCCGCTTCTGCGTGAAGTGGTTCTCGCAGTCCGGCTGGGACGAGGCCGAGTCCGGCACCGCCGACACGCTGTCGCGGGCAACTGCTTCCCGTGTGGGCGGCGCACTCACTCCGCCGCCCGCACAGGGCTCGCTCGACTTCGACGACGAAGACTGAGGCTGACATGTCTGCCGCGCTACGCGTGACCCGGCTGGGCCTCGGCAACTGGCGGAACTTCCTGTCGGTCGATGTGGAGCTGCAGCGCCGAACCTTCCTGGTCGGGCCGAACGCCGTGGGCAAGAGCAACTTGCTCGACACGCTGCGCTTCCTGCATGACATCGCGGCTGTCGGTGGTGGCTTCCAGGCAGCGGTCGACCGACGCGGGGGAGTCACCCGCCTTCGCTGCCTGGCTGCGCGCAAGACGCCGGATGTCGCTGTCGATGTGAGCGTCGGGACCGACGAGGACCCGGTGCTGTGGCGCTATCGCCTCGAGTTCGGCGGTCAATCGCGCAAGGCGCCGGTCGTCAAGAAGGAGCAGGTGTGGCACGAGGGGCGTCTCGTGCTCGACCGTCCGGGCAAGGACGACATCAAGGACCCCGCCCGGCTCGGGCAGACCGCCCTGGAGCAGGTCAACGCTAACCAGGCCTTCCGTGATGTCGCTGACTTCTTCTCAGAAGTTCGCTACCTGCACCTCGTGCCTCAGCTCGTTCGCGAACCCGACCGGTCGGTCAACCACCCCAACGACCCGTACGGCGGGGACTTCCTCGAGCAGGTCGCCCGCACGACGAAGCGGACCCGCGAGGCGCGGCTGACCAGGATCAACAAGGCGCTGCGTGCCGCCGTGCCCCAGCTCGGCGAGCTGCAGCTGGCTCCCGACGCGCGAGGAGCATGGCACCTGGAGGGGCGTTACCAGCACTGGAGGCCGCACGGTGCACGGCAGGACGAGGCCGACTTCTCCGACGGCACCTTGCGCCTGATCGGCCTGCTCTGGGCGGTGCTGGACGGGGCCGCCCCACTGCTGCTGGAGGAGCCGGAGCTCTCGCTGCACCCGGAGGTCGTTCGTCAGCTACCTCAGCTGTTCGCGCGGGTTCAACGCGGCTCAGGCCGGCAGCTGCTCGTCAGCAGCCACTCGCCCGACCTGCTCGACGATCCCGGAGTCGGGCTGGACGAGGTGCTGCTGCTCGAGCCGGGGGACAACGGCGCAACCGTTCGCAGTGCTCAGACGATCACCGATGTCGACGCGCTGCTGCGCGGAGGTTCGCGGCTGTCGGAGGTCATCCGTCCGCGCACGCGGCCGGTCAACGTCGCGCAGCTGTCGATGTTCGAGGCCGTGTGACCGTTCCCGTCACACTCGCCGGGGAGGGGTACGTCGACGTCCTCGTCCTCGAACGCCTTGCCGACAAGCTGGGCTTGTCCGGAGTCGTGCAGTACGACTGTGGCGGCAAACCGGCGCTACGCCGACGCCTGCCGGGCTTCAACGCGGCAGCTGCGCGCTCGCCCTGGGTGGTGCTCGCCGACCTCGATCAGGAGCCGTGCGCGGCCGAGCACGTGCGCGAGCTGCTCCCGCACCCCGAGCGGCTCATGGTCCTGCGGCTCGCCGTCCGCGCTGTGGAAGCGTGGCTGATGGCAGATGCAGCGGCCTTGGCAGCCTGGTTGCGGGTGACTCCGGCCCGTGTGCCAGGCGCCCCGGACCAGCTCGAGAACGCCAAGCAGTCGTTGGTCAATCTCGCCCGGTCCAGCCGATCCTCTGCCCTTCGACAGGACATCGTGCCGCGAGCGGGTTCCGGTCGTACGGTCGGTCCCGCGTACTCAAGCAGGCTTGGTGAGTTCGTCACGGATCACTGGGACCCGCAGCGCGCGGCCGGGAGCTCGGACAGCCTCCGTCGCGCCGTGACGCGGATCGGGTCACTCGCTGTATGAGGGCCTGGATGACGCCCGCTGACCTTAGCGAGCGCATTGCGCGGCGAAGATCCGCACACCGAGTGGAAGGCGGCTCCGGGCGCCCTCCCGCGCAGCGGGGGACTTCGGTGACGGAACTGCACCGCCGGGCGCGTGTCACGCGTGAGGACGTACGCAACCACCGTGCCTAGATCACCGAGATTGCCGAGCGCTATCGCGTGGAGAACATCCGCGCCTTCGGATCTGTCGGCCGGGGGCAGGCAGACGGGGCCAGCGACCTCAAGCTCCTTGTCGACGTGATCCCTGGGCACGGCCTGCTCTCGCTCAGCGCCTTCGCCGGCGAAGTTGCGTCGACCGGCGCCAGCACTGATTTACCAGCACGCCACCGCCGCCTGGGACGCCTCCATCGCGGCGGCGCTGTCCAGGATGGAAACGGAGTACGAGGCCGCGGAGCCGACCCTCCACATCCGTCCACCGCTGAACGCGGACGGACGGGCACGTCCGCGTGCTACGGGCACGTAGCGGGCACGCGGAGCCCGGCCGGCCCTTCGGCGATCTCGTCCTCGCCGCCGACACAGCGCCTGACCTGCGGGAATGCGATGAGCGGGCGACGGGAATCGAACCCGCGTAGCCAGTTTGGAAGACTGGGGCTCTACCATTGAGCTACGCCCGCGCGAGCGGGGGACGCGTCATGGCGCCCCGGCACTCCACCGCAGCGTAGTGGCCGCCGCCGACCGCAGTGCCGGGCGCAGTGCCGGGCGCGCCGCAGACCAACATTCGGCCCTCGGTACCGTTCGAGGCATGGACGTCGCCGCCTCGAACTGGCAGGAGATCGCCGGTCGCCACCCAGCCGTCCGCCTGCTGGTCCTGCTGGGGTCGCGGGCGACCGGCGCGGCGCACGCAGCTTCGGACTGGGACCTCGGGGTCCTCGGCGACGGCGACCTCGACCTGTCGTCGATGCGCGCCGACCTTGTCGCGCGGCTCGGCACCGACGACGTCGACCTGGTCGATCTGCGTGGCGCCTCGGCCGTCCTTCGCCGTGATGCCGCCGCGAACGGCCTCGTACTGGCCGAGCGCGACGAGGGTGCCTTCGTGGAGTTCCAGATCGAGGCCGCCACGTTCTGGTGCGACGTGGAGCCCGTCGTGCGGGAGGCGCACGCCGAGGTGTTCCGGGCGGTCAAGGGCTGATGCCGCCCACCGATCCGGCCGTCCTGGCCGAGCGACTAGCCGCCGTCGAGCGCCACCTTCGCCGGGTGGGCGAGCAACTCCCGGAGCGGGCCGCGGACCTGCGACCGTCCACGGCGGCATCGGATGCCGTGGTGCTGCACCTTTGGCAGGCGGTGCAGATCACCATCGACCTGGCCGTCTCTTGGTGCGTGCGTGCCGGTCTCGGAGCACCGCCCACCTACGCCGAGGCGTTCCGGCGCCTGGCGCTGCACGGTCTTCTGGAGGACGGTCTGGCGGGGCGGTTGGCCCGAGCGGCCGGCTTCCGCAACCTCGTCGTGCACGCCTATGCCGACCTTGACCTGGGGCGCGTGCACGATGCCGCACGGGCCGGCCCAGCCGACTTGAGGGACTTCGCCGCGCAACTGCTGCGCGCCGAGGGACTCGACAGCTCGTGACCGTCCAGCTCTGATCCCGGAGCGGGCACCACCGGATGTACGAGGCCCCTACAGTCACGAGGCCCCTACAGTGAGGTCGTTACGCGGGGCGTAGCGTAGTGGCTAGCGCGCCTGCTTTGGGAGCAGGAGATCGGGAGTTCGACTCTCCCCGCCCCGACAGCGTCTGCCTCGCGCGGCGCGTCTCGTTCTGCTTGCGCCCCGTAGCGACGTCTTCCAGAGAAGGATCCCCCTGTGCAGAGTGCTGTCGAGACCCTGAGCCCCACCCGGGTCCGCCTCACGGTCGCGGTCCCGTTCGCCGAGCTCAAGCCCGAGCTCGACAAGGCGTACAAGACCATCGGCGCGAAGGTGAAGGTGCAGGGCTTCCGGCCGGGCAAGGTGCCGCCGCGGATCCTGGACCAGCGGGTCGGCCGCGGCGTGGTCATCGAGGAGGCCCTGCCGGAGGCCCTGCAGCGGCTCTACCAGGAGGCGGTCACCGAGACCGGTGTCGCTCCCGTCAGCCGTCCGGAGGTCGACGTCACCAAGCTCGACGACGGGGTGGAGCTCGCCTTCACCGCCGAGGTCGACGTGCGCCCGATCTTCGAACTTCCGGCGTACGACGGACTGGTCGTCACCGTCGCCGACGCCGTCGTGAGCGACGACGACATCAGCGCACAGGTCGACGAGCTGCGCGAGCGCTACTCCAAGCTGGCGCCGGTGGAGCGGGCCGCTGCCGACGGTGACTACCTGACGCTCGACCTGGCCGCGACCGTGGAGGGCAAGGAGGTGCCCGGCGGCACCGCGACCGACCTGAGCTACCAGATCGGTGCCGGCGACCTGCTCGACGGCATCGACGAGGCGGTCACCGGCAAGAGCGCCGGTGACACCGCCACGTTCACCACCACGCTGATCGCGGGGGAGTACGCCGGCCAGGTGGCCGATGTCGCCGTGACCGTACGCGCCGTCAACGAGCGCGAACTGCCGGCCGCCGACGACGCCTGGGCGGAGACGACCGGCTTCCCGACGATGGCCGAGCTGCAGGCCGACGTGCGCGGGCGGCTGGAGAAGATGAAGAAGCTGGAGCAGGGGGTCGAGGCACGCGACAAGGTGCTGGCGGCCCTGCTCGCGGCGGTCGACGTGCCGCTGCCCGGGTCGCTGGTGGAGGCCGAGCTGGCCTGGCGTCGGGAGAGTGCCACGACCCAGCTGCAGCAATCCGGACGGACCCTGGAGCAATACCTCGAGGCCGAGGGCAAGGGCGAGGAACAGTTCGCCGACGAGCTCCGCGACGGAGCGGCCGAGGCCATCACGACCCAGTTCGTCCTCGATGCGGTCGCCGAGGCCGAACAGGTGGGGGTCACCGAGCCGGAGTTGGCCGAGCAGGTGGTGCGCCGGGCGCAGCAGGCCCGGGTCAGCCCCGACCAGTACGCCCAGTCGATCGTGCAGTCCGGTCAGCTGCA
This sequence comes from Propionibacteriales bacterium, assembly GCA_038233595.1. Classification (GTDB taxonomy): domain Bacteria; phylum Actinomycetota; class Actinomycetes; order Propionibacteriales; family Nocardioidaceae; genus Marmoricola. Next base: position 5,369 of record JBBSVL010000046.1, read on the forward strand.
GGTGCTGGTCGCCGAGGTACGCCGCGGCAAGGCGTTGGCTGCCGTCATGGAGGGCGCGTCGATCACGGACGCCTCCGGGAACCCCGTCGACCTGGAGGCGCTGCGCGACGACCTGGGTGACGCTGCCGAGGGCGACAGCGGGCACGCCGAGCACGCCGAGCACGACGAGCAGGGCCGTCCGTTCCACACCCACGCCGACGGCACCGTCCACTACCTCGACGAGGATTGAGCCCCGACCCGGGGTGGGAAGACCTGCGCCCACAGCGAAACGGGTGCGTGCAGGGGAGTGCCTGTCGGCGCCCGGCGTTAGGGTCGCTGTCAGGGAGCAACGGCTGCGAGCCACTCCGTCTGACCCACCCGCACGCCCACAGAGATCCCGACTCCAGATCCGAGGCAGGACCACGTGACCCTCCCCCCTCCGGCGATCCCCTCCCCGGCCTCCGCGCTGGTCCTTCCGACCCTCGGGGTGGCCACCCCGGCCGCCCGCAGCGGCGGCTCCGACATGGGCCTGGACGCGCAGGTGTTCAACCGGCTGCTCAAGGAGCGCATCATCTTCCTGGGCTCGCCGGTGATGGACGAGATCGCCAACGCGATCTGCGCCCAGCTCCTCCTACTCGCCGCGGAGGATCCTGAGCGCGACATCTTCCTCTACATCAACTCACCCGGCGGATCGGTGTCGGCGGGCATGGCCATCTACGACACGATGCAGTTCGTGGCGAACGACGTCGCGACCGTCGGCCTGGGCCTGGCCGCCTCGATGGGGCAGTTCCTGCTCTGCGCCGGCGCGAACGGCAAGCGTTACGCCACCCCGCACGCGCGGATCATGATGCACCAGCCCTCCGGTGGCATCGGCGGCACAGCCTCCGACATCGCCATCCAGGCCGAGCAGATGCTCTACACCAAGAACAAGATGGCGGAGCGGATCGCCTTCCACACCGGGCAGTCGGTCGAGCAGATCAACACCGACTCCGACCGTGACCGCTGGTTCTCCGCCGAGGAGGCCAAGGACTACGGCTTCGTCGACCACGTCGTCACCGGCGCATCGCAGGTGCCGTCCGGCGCCGGCACCCGGGCCTAGGAGGACCAGGACATGAGCTTCGCGGACCCGATGAACTACACGATCCCGATCGTCATCGAGCAGACCTCCCGAGGGGAGCGCTCGTTCGACATCTACAGCCGGCTGCTCAAGGAGCGCATCATCTTCCTGGGCACCCCGATCGACGACGGGGTGGCCAACGTGGTGATGGCCCAGCTGCTCCACCTGGAGTCCGAGGACCCCGACCGCGACATCTCCATCTACATCAACTCCCCCGGCGGGTCCTTCACCGCGCTGACGGCCATCTACGACACGATGCAGTTCGTCAAGCCCGAGATCCAGACGATCTGCATGGGGCAGGCGGCGTCCGCCGCTGCCGTTCTGCTCGCCGCCGGTACGAAGGGCAAGCGGCTCGCCCTGCAACACGCCCGGGTGCTCATCCACCAACCGTCCGGTGGGGGCGAGGGTCAGTCCAGCGACATCGAGATCCAGGCTCGCGAGATCTTGCGTATGCGCGCCCTGCTGGAGCAGATGCTGGCCGACCACACCGGGCGCGATGCTGCGCTCATCCGCAAGGACATCGAGCGCGACAAGATCCTCACCGCGCAGGAGGCGGTGGACTACGGCCTGATCGACGAGGTCGTGGCCACCCGCAAGACCTCGGCGGTCAGCGCCGCCGGCCGCTGAGGCGAGCTCGAACCACTGCGCCGGGGCCGCTCCAGGCAGTACCGTCGCACCGACAGACCTTGCACGTACCGCACCCGGCCTGCTGCCGGGACGACAGGGACGAGGACCACGAGGTGGCACGCATCGGTGACGGTGGCGACCTGCTGAAGTGCTCGTTCTGCGGCAAGTCGCAGAAGCAGGTCAAGAAGCTGATCGCGGGGCCCGGCGTCTACATCTGCGACGAGTGCATCGACCTGTGCAACGAGATCATCGAGGAGGAGCTCTCGGAGAGCTCGGAACTCAAATGGGACGAGCTGCCCAAGCCCCGGGAGATCTACGACTTCCTCGACGGCTACGTCATCGGCCAGGAGACCGCCAAACGCACGCTCGCGGTGGCGGTCTACAACCACTACAAGCGGGTGCAGTCGGGCAACAGCGACAGCCACAAGAACAGCGACCCGGTCGAGTTGCAGAAGAGCAACATCTTGCTGCTCGGGCCGACCGGCTGCGGCAAGACCCTGCTGGCCCAGACGCTGGCCAAGATGCTCAACGTCCCGTTCGCGATCGCCGATGCGACCGCGCTGACCGAGGCCGGCTACGTCGGCGAGGACGTGGAGAACATCCTGCTCAAACTGATCCAGGCGGCGGACTACGACGTCAAGAAGGCCGAGACGGGCATCATCTACATCGACGAGGTCGACAAGATCGCCCGCAAGAGCGAGAACCCGTCGATCACCCGCGACGTCTCCGGCGAAGGGGTCCAGCAGGCGCTGTTGAAGATCCTGGAGGGCACGACGGCCTCGGTTCCGCCGCAGGGCGGTCGCAAGCACCCGCACCAGGAGTTCATCCAGATCGACACCACGAACGTGCTGTTCATCGTGGGCGGGGCGTTCGCCGGCCTCGACAAGGTCATCGAGCAGCGCACCAACAACAAGGCCATCGGCTTCACCTCGATCAACCACAGCAAGAACGAGGTCGACGCCGGCCACGTCTTCGCCGAAGCCATGCCCGAGGACCTGCTCAAGTACGGCATGATCCCGGAGTTCATCGGCCGGTTGCCGGTGCTCACCAGCGTGCACAACCTGGACAAGGACGCGCTCATCGCGATCCTCACCGAGCCCAAGAACGCCCTCGTCCGGCAGTACGCCAAGTTGTTCGAGCTCGACCACGTGGAGCTGGAGTTCACGCCGGACGCGCTGGTGTCCATCGCCGAGCAGGCGATCAAGCGCGGCACCGGTGCGCGCGGGCTGCGCGCCATCATGGAGGAGGTGCTGCTGTCGGTGATGTATGACCTGCCCAGCCGCACCGACGTCTCCAAGTGCGTCATCACCCGCGAGGTCGTCCTGGAGCACGTCGCCCCGACGCTGGTCCCGCGCGACGCCGCGACACCGGCCCGCCGTGAGCGGCGCGAGAAGTCCGCCTAGAGCCATCGTCCTCGCCCATTCCGCGGTGATCTTCCGCACATGGCGGCCGACACGCCGGTGTGCACCGCCACGTGCGGAAGATCAGCGGCAGGCGCGTGGCCGGTCGGGGAGCCAGCCTGCGAACGCAGGAGAAGGCGTCTCGCGCCCGCTCCCTAGACTGCTCCGGTGACCTCGACCGAGCCGGCCGCGACGCCCGAGCGTGCCGTCCCCGACCGTCCGACCCTCGACGGGCTCGAGCAGCGCTGGGACCAGGTCTGGCAGGCCGAGGGCACTTACCGATTCGACCGCACGGCGCAGCGCTCCGACGTCTACTCGATCGACACCCCGCCGCCGACGGTCTCCGGCAGCCTGCACGTCGGCCACATGTTCAGCTACACCCACGCCGACCTGATCGCGCGCTTCCAGCGGATGCGTGGCAAGTCGATCTTCTACCCGATGGGCTGGGACGACAACGGGCTGCCGACCGAGCGGCGCGTGCAGAACTTCTACGGAGTGCGCTGCGACCCGGGCTCGCCGTACGACCCGGCCTACGAGCCGCCGGCCGACAGCGGCAGTCTCAAGAAGGGAACGCCGCAGGTCAGCATCGGCCGGCGCAACTTCGTCGAACTCTGTCACCGGTTGTCGGTCGAGGACGAGAAGGTCTTCGCGCACATCTTCCGGACCCTTGGCCTGTCGGTGGACTGGACCCAGACCTACGAAACGATCGGAGACCGCGCGCGCCGCGCCGCGCAACGGGCGTTCCTGCGCAACCTGGCCCGTGGCGAGGCGTACTCGACCGATGCCCCGACCCTGTGGGACGTCGACTACAAGACCGCCGTCGCCCAGGCTGAGCTGGCCGACCGGGACATCCCCGGTGCCTACCACCGCATTGCCTTCGCCCGCGACGGCGCCGCTCCGGTGTTCATCGAGACCACCCGTCCGGAGCTGATTCCCGCCTGTGTGGCCCTGGTGGCGCACCCGGCGGACGACCGTTACCGGGCGTTGTTTGGCACGACGGTGCGCAGCCCGCTGTTCGGTGTGGAGGTGCCCGTGCACGCGCACCCGCTCGCCGACCCGGACAAGGGCTCCGGCATCGCCATGATCTGCACCTTCGGCGACACCACCGATGTGACGTGGTGGCGGGAGCTGGACCTGCCGGTCCGCAGCGTCGTCGGTCGCGACGGCCGCTTCCTCGCGATCCCACCGGACGGCGTCGGGAACCCGTACGACGAACTGGCCGGCAAGACGGTGAAGCAGGCGCAGCGGCGCATCGTCGAGCTGCTCGGCGAGTCCGGCGACCTGGTGGGGGAGCCCAAGCCGATCACCCACCCGGTGAAGTTCTACGAGCGTGGCGACCGGCCGTTGGAGATCGTGACGAGCCGGCAGTGGTACCTGCGCAACGGCGGACGCGACGCCGACCTGCGACACGCACTCGGCAAGCGCGGTGAAGAGCTGCACTGGCATCCGGCGTTCATGCAGTCCCGTTACGACAACTGGGTTGGTGGCCTCAACGGCGACTGGCTGATCAGCCGGCAGCGCTTCTTCGGGGTGCCGTTCCCGCTGTGGTACCGGCTCGACGCCGACGGCGAGCGGTCCTACGACGACCCGATTCTGCCGCCCGAGACCGACCTTCCGGTCGATCCCAGCAGCGACGCGCCGCCGGGCTACACCGCCGACCAACGCGACGCGCCAGGTGGTTTCAGCGCCGACCCGGACGTGATGGACACCTGGGCCACGTCCAGCCTGTCCCCGCAGATCGCCGGCGGCTGGGAGGACGACCCCGACTTGTTCGCGCGGGTGTTCCCGTACGACCTGCGTCCGCAGGGTCACGACATCATCCGCACCTGGCTGTTCGCCACGGTGGTCCGCAGCCACCACGAGCACGGCGCCGTACCGTGGACCGACACGGCGCTGTCGGGCTGGATCCTCGACCCGGACCGCAAGAAGATGTCCAAGAGCCAAGGCAACGTCATCACGCCGTTGGCCCTGCTCACCCAGCACGGCAGCGACGCGGTCCGTTACTGGGCGGCGAACGGCCGGCTGGGCACGGACACGGCCTTCGACGAGAGTCAGATGAAGGTGGGGCGGCGCCTCGCCGTCAAGCTGCTCAACGCCAGCAAGTTCACCCTCACCTTCCCCGAAGCCGATCCCGGCGCCGTGACCGAGGATGTCGACCGCGCTCTGCTGGCCGGGCTCGCGACGGTGGTCGAGGAGGCCACCACTGCTTTCGACGCCTACGACTACGCGCGGGCGCTGGAGCGCACGGAGGCCTTCTTCTGGCCGTTCTGCGACGACTACATCGAGTTGGTGAAGACGCGGGCGTACGGACCGGATGCGGCTGCGGCGGCCTCCGCCAACCGGGCGCTGCGGCTCGCCCTGGACGTGTTGCTGCGGCTGTTCGCCCCCGTACTCCCGTTCGTGACGGAGGAGGCCTGGTCGTGGTGGCGGACCGGGTCGGTACACACCCAGTCGTGGCCTGACGCGCAGGAGCTGCGCGATGCCGGAGGTCGGGACGGCGACCCGGCGCTGCTCACCGTGGCCGGGGAGGTGCTCGGTCAGATCCGCAAGGCCAAGAGCGCCGCGAAGGTGTCGATGCGGGCCGAGGTGGAGCGGGTCGAGGTGCGCGCGACGGCCGACCGGGCTTCGCTCGTGCGTCGGGCCGACGTCGACCTGCGCGGCGCCGGGGTAGTGGCCGAGCTGGTCGTCACGGAGGTGGACACCGACGAGGGCGTCGACGTGACGCTGGCGCCGCCCGCTTCCGCCGAGCCAGCGTCCGCCGAGCCGCAGGAGCAGTGACGCTGCAGCGCGTGCTGGCCGCGCTGGCCACCCGCTACCCCGCCGAGGATTCGATGGTCCCGGACCTCGAGCGGATCACCTTGCTGTGCGACCTGCTCGGCTCGCCGCAGAAGTCCTACCCGGCGATCCACCTGACCGGCACCAACGGCAAGAGCAGCACCGCTCGGATGATCGACGCGCTGCTGCAGGGGTTCGGGCTGCGCCCCGGTCGCTACACCAGCCCCCACCTGGACTCCGTCACCGAGCGGATCACGATCGACGGGCAGCCGCTGACCGAGGAGCAGTTCACCGCCGTGTTCGACGAGCTCTCGCCCTACGTCGAGTTGGTGGACTCGCGGATGCCGGTGCCGCTGACCTTCTTCGAGGTGCTGACGGCGATGGCTTTCGCCGCCTTCGCCGACGCGCCGGTCGACGTGGCCGTGCTGGAGGTCGGGCTCGGCGGTCGCTGGGACGCCACCAACGTCGTCGACGCGGCCACCGCCGTCGTGCTGCCGGTCGGGCTGGACCACGTGCCGTTGCTGGGCACCACGCTGGCCGAGATCGCCGCCGAGAAGGCTGGGGTCATCGCGTCCGGAGCCACCGTCGTGCTCGCCGCGCAGCCGCCGGAGGCGGCCGAGGTCCTGTTGCGGCGTTGCGCCGAGGTTGGCGCCACCGTCGCCCGCGAGGGGCTGGAGTTCGGCGTGGTCGCACGCGCGACCGCGGTCGGCGGACAGCTGCTCAGCCTGCAGGGACTGGGCGGTCGCTACGACGACATCTACCTGCCGCTGCACGGCGCCCACCAGGCCGCCAACGCCGCCGCCGCCCTGGCGGCTGTCGAGGCGTTCCTCGGCGGCGGCGACAAGGGGCGGCTCGATCCGGACCTGGTGCGCGAGGGCTTTGCGCGTACGTCCTCACCCGGCCGGTTGGAAGTCGTCCGCACCAGCCCGACGGTCCTGCTCGACGCCGCGCACAACGCACCCGGCATGGCCGCGACCGTGGCCGCGCTGAGCGACGCCTTCGCGTTCACCCACCTGGTCGCGGTGCTGGCCTGCCTGGCGGACAAGGACGTGCGGGCGATGCTGGAGATCCTCGAGCCGGCGGTGGCGCAGATCGTCGTCACGCAGAACGGTTCGCCGCGCGCGCTGGCGGTCGAGGACCTGCGCGACCTCGCCACCGACGTGTTCGGCGAGGACCGGGTTCTCGTCGAGGATGCGCTCGACGACGCGCTGTCCACGGCGGTGGCGTTGGCCGACGCCGAGGCGGAGTACGGCGGGGCCGGCGTCCTGGTGACCGGCTCCGTCGTCACCGTGGGCGAGGCCCGGCTGCTACTGCGGC
>JBBSVL010000047.1:0-12395 GCA_038233595.1 Propionibacteriales bacterium
CGGCCCAGGATCTGCCGGATCTCCTGGTACTCGTCGGCCTTGAGACCCAGCTCGGCCCAGGGCTGGACGCGCTCGGGATCGTGGGCGGCGACGGCGACGGTGTCTGGGGCAGCCCCGGTGCCGGTTCGCCCTGCTTTTGAAGACGCAGCTTGTGAAGACGCTTGCGGAAGGCTGGACACGAGGGCGCGGCTCCGGGGGCTCGAGTCGGGTGGGCGGCAACGGCAAACCTACTCGGTCCCCCGTCGTACGACGACCTGCCCGGCCGGGGTACTAGCGTCCCAGGTGTCGACCGCCGTGAGGAGCGTCGATGCCCGCATCCGTGGACGGGCGCGCCGGTGGGGCCGCCCTCGCCGCCGCGCCAGGACCCGTGCGAGTAGCCACCCGCGGGCGCACTCGACCAGCCCTGGAGTGAACTACAGAGCTGTACTTCACGCGAACCGTTGTTGCTGATGTGACTTGTGTGATTCTCTGCTCGGGCAGCCACCAGACACCCGGGGAGTCTCCACATGCGCTTGTCCGCTCCAGCACGCCGCCTGACTGTCGCTGTCGCCGCCGCGGCGACCGCACTCGGGGGGGTCCTGATCGGGGCCGCGCCGGCGAACGCCGGGAACCCGGTCACACCCGGCGACTTCACCGGCTACGGCTTCGACCAGTGCACCGCGCCGACCCAGTCCGCGATGGACACCTGGTGGCTCAGCTCCCCGTTCGCCGCGGTGGGTATCTACGTCTCCGGCGACTCCCGGGGATGCCTGAGCCAGCCGAACCTGACGCCGGCCTGGGTCAGCCACCAGCTGGCGACCGGATGGAAGCTGCTGCCGATCACGCTCGGCCCCCAGGCCTCGTGCACCACCCGGGCGCGGTACCTGAAGCAGGTCCGGATCAGCTCGTCGGCGACGAAGAGCTACGCCAATGCCAGGGCGCAGGGCATCGCGGAGGCGAACAAGACCGTCACCGCGACCTCCCAGCTCGGGATCGCTGCGGGAAGCACGCTCTGGTACGACATCGAGGCGTTCAACACCGCCAACACCAGCTGCCGGGAGTCCGCCAAGACCTTCCTCGGCGCGTGGACCGACCAGCTGCACACGTTGGGCTACAAGTCGGGCATCTACTCCAGCGCCGCGTCCGGCATCAAGATGCTCGACGACGCCCGGGTGAGCACTCCCGGCACGTTCACGATGCCCGACCAGCTCTGGATCGCGGACTGGAACGGCAGGGCCGACGTCTACTCGTCCTACACCCGCGACGACGGATGGATGCCGCATGCACGGGTGCACCAGTACCGGGGTGGCCACAACGAGACGTACGCCGGCGTCACGATCAACATCGACAGCAACTGGCTCGACGTCGGCAGGGGCTCGCGCATCTCTCGCGAGCCCACCCACTGCGGCGGCGTCAGCTACAACTACCCCAGCTACAGCCTGCTGCGTCCCGGCTCCACGAACACCGCCCAGGTCAAGACGCTGCAGTGCATGCTGTTGCACCGCGGTCTCTACCACGGTGCCGTGAACGGCAGCTACGGCAACGCCCTGGTGGCCGCCGTCCGGGCCTACCGGGCCAAGCTCGGCTGGGCGCCGAGCGACATCTGGACCCGGCACGCCTGGGTCGCCCTGCAGGCCGAGGGCTCCCAGCCGGTGGTCAAGCTCGGCTCGGCCAGCGCCGCCGTCCGGCGGGTGCAGCGCGGGCTCAACGCCGCCGGCGTCTCGAATCTCGACGTGACCGGGGTGCTGACCCAGCCGACCGTGGACGCGATCAAGGCCTACCAGGGGAAGCTGCACATGCACCGTTACGGGGTGATGACGCCGTTCACCTGGGCCGCTCTGGGCCGCGGCCGATTCTGACCTCGTTGAGCTGCGCGAAAAGCACCGTCGAGATGTGAGAACGGTCCTGCTGAGCCGGAGTGCCGGTGACGGGGGCGGGGCAGGTCTCACATCTCAAGAGGTCATTTGGCACAACTCAACGGGCGAGGGTGGAGAGGACCGAGGTGAAGAAGCCGAGGCCGTCGGTGCCGGGGCCGCAGAGGTCCTCGACGGCGTGCTCGGGGTGCGGCATCAGGCCGACCACGTTGCCGCGCGCGTTGGTCACCCCAGCGATGTCGCGCAATGAGCCGTTCGGGTTGTGGCCGACGTAGCGGGCCACGACCTGCCCCTCCCCTTCGAGCCGGTCCAGGGTGGCGTCATCGGCGACGAAGCAGCCCTCTCCGTTCTTGAGCACGATGGTCACCTCCGCACCCTCGTCGTACGACGAGGTCCAGGCGGTGCTGGTGCTCTCGATGCGCAGCCGCTGGTCCAGGCAGCCGAACCTCATCCGGGCGTTGCGGACCAAAGCTCCGGGCAGCAGGTGGGACTCGCACAGGATCTGGAAGCCGTTGCAGATCCCCAGCACCGGCATGCCCGCGGCGGCCCGTTCGACGACCTCGGTCATCACCGGGGAGAAGCGGCTGATCGCACCGCAGCGCAGGTAGTCACCGTAGGAGAAACCGCCGGGCAGCACCACCGCGTCGACACCCTTGAGGTCGTGGTCGCCGTGCCACAGCGCAACCGCCTCGGCTCCGGCGAGCCGGACCGCACGGGTGGCGTCGACGTCGTCCAGGGAGCCGGGGAAGGTGACGACCCCGACCTTCACCTCGCGGCCCCGGCCTCGTGCACGGTGACGGTGTAGCTCTCGATGACCGGGTTGGAGAGCAGGGTGGCCGCCAGCTGGTGCACCTCGGCGAGCCGGGCCTCGGTGGCCTCGCCGTCCAACTCGAGCTCGAAGCGCTTGCCCTGACGTACGTCGACCACACCACGGAAACCGAGCCGCGGCAGCGCCCCGTGCACGGCCTTGCCCTGAGGGTCCAGGATCTCGGGCTTGGGCATCACGTCGACGACGACACGGGCCACGGACGGCTCCTTGCTGGGTGTGCGGATCGGTACGGCGAGTCTAGGGCTCACGCTGTGCCGCTCAGGTCTGGGTGAGCTCGCGCTTGAGGATCTTGCCGGTCGCGGTCATCGGCAAGGTGTCGACGAGCTCGACGATCCGCGGGTACTTGTAGGCCGCCATCTGCTCCTTGCCCCAGGCCACCAGCTCGTCCGCGGTCACGGTGGCACCCTCGTTGCGGATGACGTACGCCTTGATCTCCTCACCGTGGCGCTCGTGCGGCACCCCGACCACGGCGACCAGCGAGACGTCGGGGTGCGTCATCAGCACCTCCTCGATCTCGCGTGGGTAGATGTTGAACCCGCCGCGGATGATCATGTCCTTGGAGCGGTCCACGATGTAGTACCAGCCGTCCGCGTCGCGCTTGCCCAGGTCCCCGGATCGGAACCAGCCGTCCCGGATCACCTCGTCGGTGGCGTCGGGCCGGTTGTAGTAGCCCTTCATCACGTTGTGGCCCTTGATCGCGATCTCGCCGACCGAGTCGGGGCCGTCCTCGGCCTCGTCCCAGCTGTCACCGGCCAGCAGCTTCATCTCGACGCCCGGGATCGGGGTGCCGATCGAGCCCACACGTGGCGGCTCACCGTAGTGGGAGAAGCTGGCCACCGGTGAGGTCTCCGAGAGCCCGTAGCCCTCCAGGATGGTCACCCCGAAGCGGTCCTGGAACTGACGGTGCACCTCCACCGGGAGCGCGGAGCCTCCCGCGGAGGCCACGCGCAGGTCGGCGGCGATCTGCTTGACGTCGACACCGTCCTTCTGCTGCGCCTCGTCGAGCGCACCGAGCAGGCCCCAGTACATCGTCGGGACGCCGGCGAAGAAGGTCACCTGCTCCCTGGCCATCAGGCCGAGCGCCGCCCGCGCCTCGAAGCGGGGCAGCATCACCACGGTGCCGCCGAAGGCGAAGGCGCCGTTCTGCACCACCGTCTGCCCGAACGAGTGGAACAGCGGCAGCACGCACAGGAACGTGTCCGGACTCTCGGCGTCGGCACGGAAGAGGTCCTTGCCGCCCTGCGCGTTGTCCCGCATGTTGCGGTGCCGCAGCTCGGCTCCCTTGGGCTGCCCGGTGGTCCCCGAGGTGTAGAGGATGACCGCGGTGTCGTCCTCGTCGGTCTGCAGGGTGGTGAACGTAGGCGGCTGGCCGGCCACGGCGGCACCCATCGTCTCGGTGCCCTCGATCGGCGACGCGGCCGACGGGTCCGCGGTGATCACGAAGAAGCTCTCGCAGCCCTCGGCCTGCTGGAACCCGGCGTACCCCTCCTCCGCGATCGGCAGGTCCGGCGTGCCCTCGAAGCAGAAGTACGCCTTGGCCTCGGAGTCCTTGAGGTGGTAGGCGACCTCGCGGGCCTTGAGCAGCACATTGAGGGGTACGACGACGGCGCCGGCCTTGAGGATGCCGTAGTAGGCGATCGTGAAGTAGGGCAGGTTCGGGCAGCTCAGCGCGATCTTGTCACCGGGCTGCACGCCGCGGTCGACCAGCAGGTTGGCGACCTGGTTGGCGGCACCGTCGACCTGGGAGTAGGTCAGCCGGGTGTCACCCAGGACGACCGCGGTCCGGTCGGGGAAGCGCTCCGTGCTGTCCTCGAGCAGGGTCGACAGGTTGTACACGATGGCCTCCTGGGCGAGCGGGATGACGGGTGTCTTCGGCAAAACCTACTGGCGGGTCGGCAACGGTTCAGGCACGGGCGGCGAGAACGTCCGCGGCCCGGGCCAGGTCGTGCCGCAGCGCCGCGGGCGCCAGGCGCCCGACCAGCGTCGCGACCGGAGCCCAGGGACCGGACCCCGTCACCTCCACCTCGGCCACGACGCGCGTGCCCGCGCCGACCGCGGTGAACCGCAGCACAAGCTCGGCGGTGATGCCACGCCAGGTGCCGGTCTCGCTCCACACCCGGTAGGGGGTCAGCTCGGTGATGTGGAGCAGCGGCTTGACCCCGGCGCCGGTCAGGTCGCGCCAGCGCATCCCGACTCGGGGCTCGCCGTCGTCGAGCATCTCGACCGCCCGCAGGCTGGACTGCCACTCGGGCCGGTTGCGGGGGTCGGCGAGGTAGCTGAACACCACATCCGGGGGGTGGGCAAAGGTGACACCGGAGGAGCTCACCCGAAGCGCTCTCCGGTGAGCAGCTCGTAGGCCTCGACGTAGCGGGAGCGGGTGCGCGCGACGACCTCGTCGGGCAGCGGCGGCGGCCGCTCACCAGAGGCCCGGTCCCAGCCGCTCCCGGGCGAGAGCAGCCAGTTGCGCACGATCTGCTTGTCATAGGACGGCTGCGGCTGCCCCGGACGCCACTGGTCCGCCGGCCAGAACCGGCTGGAGTCGGGGGTGAGCACCTCGTCCGCGAGCACGATGGTGGCGTCTGCGCGTGCGCCGAACTCGAGCTTGGTGTCGGCCAGGATGATCCCCCGCTCGTGGGCGATCCGCTCGGCGGTGTCGTAGACCTCCATGGTCAGCCGCCGCAGCTGGGTCGCGGCCTGGTCGCCGACCTCGCCCACCACCGACTCGAAGGAGACGTTCTCGTCATGGTCGCCGAGCGCGGCCTTGGTGGCCGGGGTGAAGATCGGCGTCGGGAGCCGGCCGCCGTCGACCAGCCCGGCCGGCAGGGGGACACCGCACACCTCGCCCGTCGCGCGGTAGTCGAGCAGTCCGGAGCCGGTCAGGTAGCCGCGCGCCACGCACTCGACCGGGAACATCGCCAGCTCCTCGCAGACCAGCGCCCGGCCCGTGACGGCGGCCGGTACGTCGGTGGAGACCACGTGGTTCGGGACCAGGCCGGCCAGCTGCTCGGACCACCACAGGGACAGCCGGGTGAGGATCTCGCCCTTGCCGGGGATCACGGTGTCGAGCACGAAGTCGAAGGCGGAGATCCGGTCGCTGGCCACCATCAGCAGCCGCCCGGCGTACTCCCCGCCCGTGAGCCGGTACAGGTCGCGGACCTTGCCAGAGTGCAGGTGCTCGGCCCCTTCGATCGCCGACGCCGGGGGAATGTTCGTCTGGGCCACGAGCACACCCTAGAACGTCGGGCACCATGTGCTCATGTGGAGCGATCTGGTGGACATGGGCATCTCGGTGCCGGACAAGCTGATTCGTACGGTGGCGGTCTATCTCGCCATCGCGGTGCTGCTGCGGCTGGCGGGCAAGCGTGACCTCGCCCAGCTGAACAGCTTCGACCTGGTGGTGATGCTGCTGTTGTCCAACGTGGTGCAGAACGCGGTCATCGGCCCGGACAACTCCTTGAGCGGCGGGCTGCTGGGCGCGGCGGTGCTGCTCGTGGTCAACTCCGTGGTGGTCCGGCTCGCCCGGCGCTCCGACCGCGTCAACGCGTTGTTCGAGGGCACCCCCACCGTGCTGGCCGCCGACGGACGCTGGGACGAGAAGGCGCTCCGTCACGAGGGGCTGCGGCTGGCCGACGTCGACGCCGCCGTCAAGCGCCAGAACGCCACCGGCATCGCCGACGCGCAGCTGGTCACCTTGGCCGAGGGTGGCGCCCTGGTGGTCGAGCTGCTCCCGGACGCCCAGCCCGCGACGCAGGCCGACGTACGACGCCTGGAGCAGAAGCTGGACCGGCTGCTCGCCGCCGGCGCCTAGGCAGCCGCGAGCACGATGGTCTCGAGGGTCTCCATCGCCTTCCGGGCGTACCCACGCCACAGTCGGCCGAACAGCGGCATCGCCAGGCCCGCTACCGAGGATCCTGGGTGCACGGTCCACTGCCAGGTGATCCGGGTGCCGGTGCCGGCCGGTTCGAAGCTCCATCGGCCTTCGACGCGCGAGACGAGCGGCTTCATCGGTCCGGTGATGCCGGTGATCGTGTAGCCGAACCCCGCGTGCGGTTCGACCTCGGTCAGCTCCTCGCGCATGGTGCCACCGTCGGCGAGCTGGATGGTGCGGGTCTGGCCCACGGTGCCCCAGACGCCGTCCTGACCGCGGACCCCGCGGATCGGCGGCATCGGCCCGAACCGGCGGTTGAAGATCCTCTCCAACGGCGTCGTCAGGACGACGCCGTACGCCTTCTCGACCGGCACCGGGAAGGTCCGGGAGTGCTGCACTGTCAGCGGTTTGGTCATGCGCCCGATGTTAGGGATGTCCGCTGGATACCGGAACCCACGTGGCCGCTGAGCGCATGCCGGAGTCTGCCGAAGAGCTCTATGTCCGGGTCGTCGCCGAGGTCGGGGTCGACGGGCACCTGCCGTCGCCCCCGGTCGCCGACTGGGACACCTTCCCCTGGGAGGGCGCCGACCTGCGCCCGCGCACGGTGCTGGCGCCCGCAGCCGAGCGAGTCCGAGCGGGCGAAGGGGAACGGCCCTGCGGGCACTGCGCCGACCCCGACCACGGGGTGATCTGGCACAACGACCGCTGGCTGGTCAGGGCGCCGGACCGGCCGAGCGGACTGCCGGTGGTCGTCTGGCTGATGACCACGGAGCACCTCGACTTCGAGGACATGGACGACGACCTGGCAGGTGAGTTCGGGCGGATCAGCAAATGGCTGCACCGGATCATCGGGAACCTGCCGAACATCGGGCGCGTTCACATCGGCAAGTGGGGTGACGGGTCGGTGCACCTGCACGTGTGGTTCATGGCCCGTACGGCGCGCATGGGCCAGAGCGTGGGCAGCTACGCACCGGAGTGGGACGACATCCTGCCGCCGACGCCGGTGGACATCTGGCGTGCCGACCTCGCCGAGATCGCGCGGCAGCTGGCCAACCACGACGGGGACGCGGTTCGCTAGGTGGCCCGACGGCTCCTCAGAAACCCAGCGAGCGCCAGGTCCCGGTGCCGACGACTCCGCTCGCGGTCAGCCGGTGCCTGCCCTGCCAGGACCTGACGGCCGCCAAGGTACGAGGCCCGAACGTGCCCTGCGGCTGCAGGCCCAACAGGCTCTGCACCACCTTGACGTCGGTGCCCTTCGACCCGTACCTGATCGTGGAGCGCCGGCCGGTGAGGCCGGCTGCGCGGTCGATGAACGAGCGTGGGCCGGTCGCGGTCTCGAGCCGGGTGTCCTGGTCGTAGGAGCAGGTCCCCTGGTTGGTCAGCGCCAGGACGGTGGAGGTGCCGTGGACCAGGTCGGGGCCGCCCGAGTCGCCGCCACACGAGTTGCCGGTGCCCGCTACCAAGTACATCCACGCGGAGGTCTTGCGGGTCATCCGTTCGGTCGCGACCCGTCGGTGCCCGGAGTATGGCCTGCCGGTCCCCACGATGTCGACGTAGGTGTTGCGCCGGATCCCCGAGACGGCCTCCATCGGCGCGAGCCGGGCGGGCGTGATCCGCGTGGCCTTCGACAACGTGATCACCGCGACGTCATGCAGGTGGGTGCGCGCGTCGTAGCGGGGGTCGACCGAGGACCTGCCCGCGATCTGCGCCGCCGAGCTGCTGAAGTCGGGTACGAACGTGACGTGTACGCCGGCGCCCTGGCCGTAGCGGTACAGGCAGTGCGCGTCGGTCAGCACCACCGGGGCTCCGTTGTCCGCCCGAACCAGCACTCCGGTACAGGTCGGACTTGTGCCTCCGGGCGGGATGACCATCGCGACATACGGGTGGGAGGGGCCGTCCGAAGCCCCACCGGTGACCATCGGCTGCGCTGCAGCCAGGGACGGAGCAACCGACCACGTGACCGCGACGAGCAGGAGCGCCAGGACGGCGCCGGACGCCCTGGGGTGTCGCGAGACTCGTGACCGAGGGGGAAGGAGTCTGGTTTGCACGGATGAAGCGTGCCGGTGACTCCGGGTCGCGCGCAAGCCGCATCGGCACCACGCCACCAGCTGGTAGACCGCGTCCCGCGCCCCCTCGAGATGAGCGGCCACCGCCTGCACCCGGCCGACGATGCGGGTCGAGACCGCGACGTCACTCAAAAGATGTCGCCCGGCGCGTACGACGCGGCAGCGGGGTCGGTGGCCACCACCGCCTCCACCCGTCGTACGACGGCCGCGACCTGGGCGCGCGCGGCACCGGTGAACTCGATCGGGTCCGCAACCAGCGCGTCGATCTGGGCGCGGGTCAGCCCGAGCCGTGCGTCGCCGGCCAGCCGGTCGAACAGGTCGTTGTCGGTGCGCCCCTGCCGCATCTCGAGCGCGACGGCGACGGCGTGCTCCTTGATCGCCTCGTGCGCGGCCTCGCGGCCGACCCCGTTGCGGACCGCGCTGATCAGCACCTTGGTCGTGGTCAGGAACGGCAGGTAGCGGTCCAGCTCGCGCTGGATCACGGCCGGGAACGCGCCGAAGTCGTCGAGCACCGTGAGGAACGTCTGGAACAGCCCGTCGCAGGCGAAGAACGCATCCGGCAGCGCGACCCGGCGCACCACCGAGCAGGACACGTCGCCCTCGTTCCACTGGTCACCGGCGAGCTCGCCGATCATGGACAGCTGCCCGCGCAGGACCACCGCCAGCCCGTTGACCCGCTCGGCCGAGCGGGTGTTCATCTTGTGCGGCATCGCCGAGGAGCCGACCTGACCCTCGTGGAACCCCTCGGTCACCAGCTCGACACCGGCCATCAGCCGGATCGTGGTGGCCAGGTTGGACGGCCCGGCCACGACCTGGACCAGTGCCGAGACGACGTCGAAGTCCAGCGAGCGTGGGTAGACCTGACCCACGCTGGTCAGCACCTGCTCGAAGCCGAGGTGGGCGGCCACCCGTCGCTCGAGCCCGGCCAGCCGCTCCGGGTCGCCGTCGAGCAGGTCGAGCATGTCCTGGGAGGTGCCGACCGGACCCTTGATCCCACGCAGCGGGTAGCGCGCGACCAGGTCGTCGAGCCGGGCCAGCCCGACCAGCATCTCGTCGGCGATGCTCGCGAACCTCTTACCGAGGGTGGTGGCCTGCGCCGCGACGTTGTGCGAGCGGCCGGTCAGCACCGTCGCCTCGTGCTCGGTGCCGAGCCGGGCCAGCCGGGCCAGCGACGCGACCACCCGCTGCCGCACCAGCAGCAGCGAGTCGCGCACCTGGAGCTGCTCGACGTTCTCGGTCAGGTCGCGCGAGGTCATCCCCTTGTGGATGTGCTCGTGGCCGGCCAGTGCGGAGAACTCCTCGATGCGGGCCTTCACGTCGTGCCTGGTGATCCGCTCGCGTGCGGCGATGCTCGCCAGGTCGACGTCCTCGACGACCTTCTCGTAGGCCTCCACGACTCCCTCGGGTACGTCGACACCGAGGTCGCGCTGCGCCTGGAGGACCGCGATCCAGAGCCGTCGTTCGAGCACGATCTTGTGCTCGGGGGACCAGATCGCGGCCAGGTCGGCACCGGCGTACCGGGTGGCCAGGATGTTCGGGACGCTCATCAACTGCCCTCGGGTCTCGTCGCGCTCGCTTGCGCTCGCTGCTCCCTGGATCGAGCAGGGCGCCCTGCGCGCCCGGCGTCGAGATCGACCGCCGCTTCGCGGCCTATGTCGGTGCGCCACCGCGCGCCGGGGAAGTCGATCGTGGCGACGCCCTCGTAGGCCCTGGCCCGAGCGTCGGCGACATCGCGGCCGGTCGCGGTGACGGCGAGGACCCGGCCGCCCGCGGTGACCAGCGCCCCGTCGCGCAGCGCGGTGCCGGCGTGGACCACGTCGACGTCTGGCTCCGCCTCGAGAGTCCCGGTGCCGGTGATGACGTCACCAGAGCTGGACGACTCGGGGTAGCCCTTGGAGGCCAGCACCACCGCCACGGCCGCGCCCGGCTTCCAGCGCGGTGGGTCGACCTCGCGCAGAGCGCCGTCGGCGGCGGCCTTGAGGAGCACGCCGAGGGGGGAGTCGAGCACAGCGAGCAGCACCTGAGTCTCCGGGTCGCCGAATCGCGCGTTGAACTCGATCACCTTCACACCGCGCTTCGTCAACGCGAGCCCGGCGTAGAGCAGCCCGGCGAAGGGCGTCCCGCTCCGGGCCATCGCGTCGACGGTCGGCTGCAGCACCCGCTCGAGCACCTCGTCCACGAAGCCCTCCGGCAACCACTTGAGCGGGGTGTAGGCGCCCATGCCGCCGGTGTTCGGGCCCCGGTCGCCGTCGAAGATCCGCTTGAAGTCCTGCGCGGGCTGGAGCGGGTAGACCGTCGTACCGTCGGTGACCGCGAAGACAGAGACCTCGGGGCCGTCGAGGTACTGCTCCACGACCACCCGGTCGCAGCCCGCCGCGTGCGCCAGAGCCTCGTCGCGGTCGCGGGTCACCACCACGCCCTTGCCGGCCGCCAGGCCGTCGTCCTTCACGACGTACGGCGCCCCGAACGCGTCGAGGGCGTCCGCGACCTGCTCGGGCGTGGTGCAGACGTGGGCCAGCCCGGTCGGCACCTCGGCTGCCGCCATGATCTGCTTCGCGAACGCCTTGGAACCCTCCAGCTGCGCAGCATCCCGGGTCGGCCCGAAGCAGCTGATCCCGGCCGACCGCACCGAGTCTGCAACGCCCGCGACGAGGGGTGCCTCCGGGCCGACCACGACCAGGTCGGCACCCAGCTCGACCGCGAGCGCGGCGACCGCCGCGCCGTCCATCGGGTCGACGTCGTGCAGGGTGGCGACGGCGGCGATGCCCGGGTTGCCGGGGGCGGCGTGCACCTCGGTCACCGACGGGTCACGCGAGAGCGCCAGGGCGAGCGCGTGCTCCCGGCCACCGCTGCCGATCACGAGGGTCCTCACGTGCAGCGAGTCTAGGGGTCAGACCAGCTCGTGGAGTACGACGGTGGCTGCGCGGTCGGGGCCGACGCCGACCGCGGAGATCCGGGCCCCTGACATCTCCTCGACAGCCCGTACGTAGGCCCGGGCGTTGGTCGGCAGGTCCTCGAACGTGCGCGCCTCGCTGATGTCCTCCCACCAGCCTGGGAGCTCCTCGTAGATCGGGACCGCGTGGTGGAAGTCGCTCTGGTTGACCGGCATCTCGTCGTGCCGCACACCGTTGACGTCGTAGGCGACGCAGACCGGCACCTTCTCCAACCCGGTCAGCACGTCGAGCTTGGTGAGCACGAAGTCGGTGACCCCGTTGACCCGGGCGGCGTAGCGGGCGATCACGGCGTCGTACCAGCCGCAGCGGCGCGGCCGTCCGGTCGTGGTGCCGTACTCCGCGCCGGTCTTGCGCAGGTGCTCGCCGAACTCGTCCTCCAGCTCTGTCGGGAACGGACCCTCGCCGACGCGGGTGGTGTAGGCCTTGACGATTCCGATCACCTGCTCCAGCCGCATCGGTGGGATGCCGGAACCGGTGCAGGCGCCGCCCGCGGTCGCCGAGGACGACGTGACGAACGGGTAGGTCCCGTGGTCGACGTCGAGCAGGGTGGCCTGGCCTGCCTCGAGCAGCACCGTCTCGCCACGGTCGAGCGCCTGGTTCAGCAGCAGCCCGGTGTCGCAGACCATCGGAGCGAGCCGGCCGGCGAACGCCAGCAGCTCCTCGACGGTCTGCTCCACGGTGGCGCCGCGGCGGTTGTAGATCTTGGTGAGGATCTGGTTCTTCAGGTCCAGCACACCCTCGACCTTCTGGGTCAGGATCTTCTCGTCGAAGAGGTCCTGGACCCGGATGCCGATGCGGTTCATCTTGTCGGCGTACGTCGGCCCG
>JBBSVL010000048.1:0-12112 GCA_038233595.1 Propionibacteriales bacterium
CCGCGTCGTCGCGGTAGAGCACGGCGACCTGGTGCGGGTTCTCGCCGTAGCGCAGGTCGGTGGTCTTGGTGAACGTCGCGCCGGCGAAGGATGCGAAGCACGACTCGCCGTTGTCCACCAGGTTCTGGCCCATCCAGGACGCCACGGCCACGTCGTACGACGCGGTGTGGGCGAACGCTTCGGCGGCCAGGACCTGACGCTGGGCAAGGGAGAAACCACCCTCGGCGAGCGCGTCGAGGACGTCGGTGTACCTCGACGGGGAGGTGACGATCGCGACCGATGGATGGTTCTTCGCGGCCGCCCGCACCATCGACGGGCCACCGATGTCGATCTGCTCCACGCACTCGTCCGGCGACGCACCCGACTGCACGGTCTGCCGGAACGGGTAGAGGTTGGACACCACAAGGTCGAACGGCTCGACGCCGAGGTCGGTCAGCTGCTGCACGTGGGACTCCAGTCGCCGGTCGGCGAGGATCCCGGCGTGCACCTTCGGGTGCAGGGTCTTGACCCGGCCATCGAGGCACTCGGGGAACCCGGTCAGGTCCTCGACCTTGAGCACCGGGATGCCCAGACCCTCGATCAGGGCGGCCGAGCCACCGGTGGAGACCAGCGCGACACCCGCCTCGTGCAGGTTGCGGGCCAGCTCCTCCAGACCGGTCTTGTCGTAGACGGACACCAGGGCCCGCTTGAGCGGAATGCGACCTTCAGTCATCGACCGAACCGCACCTTTCTCTCGGAGATCGTGAATCCTTCTCGGGCCAGCCGGCCCACGCTGTCCACCAGCATCCGGCGCTCGGCGGACTTGATCCGCTCGTGCAGCGACTCCACGGTGTCGTCGGCCTCCACGGGCACGACGGTCTGGGCCACGATCGGCCCGGTGTCCACCCCGGCATCGACCACGAACAGGGTCGCACCGCTCACCTTGACGCCGTAGGCCAGGGCGTCGGCGGGCCCGTGCATCCCCGGGAACGACGGCAGCAGCGCGGGGTGGGTGTTCAGGTAGCGGCCGTCGTACTCGGCCAGGAACCTGTCCCCGGCCAGCTTCATGAACCCTGCGGAGAGAACCAGGTCGGGCTGGTGCGAGCGGCAGGACTCGGTGACCGCCGCGTCCCACTGTGCACGGTCGGCAAAGTCCCCGACCCGGTGCACGAACGTCGCGATGCCGGCCCGTTCGGCCCGGGCCAGGCCCTCGATGCCGTCGCGGTCGGCCCCGACGGCCACGACGCTCGCGCCGTACGCCGGGTCCGCGCAGGCGTCGAGCAGTGCCTGCAGGTTGGTGCCCGCCCCGGACACCAGCGCGACCAGGCGTGCAGAAGCGGTGGGAAGGTCCTGGGGCACCCGGTAAGGCTAGCGACGTCCGAGATGCAGCTCGACGGTGTCCTCTGTGTCAGCCGTCTCGTCCGGTCCGTCCTCGCACGTGGACCGGCGCTGGAAGAACGTCATCCCCAGTGCGCCGAGCAGGCCGCCGATCCCCATCGAGGCCATGCCGGCCAGGAGCACCTGCGGCACCGAGGCGCCGATGTCGGCCATCCGGCCGCCGCCGAGCGCACCGCCGCCGAGGCCGACGAGCAGGGCGGCGCCGAACCCGGCCAGGACACCCGCGCCGAGCCCGCGCAGCGCGGCGAGGTCCCAGGCGAGCACCGGATGACGACGCTGCACGAGTGCGACCGAGACCGCCGCGACGAGGACCGGGAGCGCCATCAGCGTGGTGGCGTACCAGGCGGTCGGGCCGCTGCCCGGCAGGGCCGACAGCAGCGGGAAGGCGGGCAGCGGGCCCAGGGTCACCACACTGGGTGAGACCACGGTGCCGGTGCCGACCGCGAAGCCGGGGCCGAGCAGGTAGGCGCCGCCGAACAGCACGGCGTTGGGCACGACCAGCGCGCTCAGCACGACCAGCATCAGCGAGTCCCCGGTGTGCAGGCCCAGCCGCGATACCAGGGATGCCGCCGAGCCGAGATGCAGCAGCAGCGAGCCGGTGACCAGCGCAGCCGAGCAGACCAGGAAGCCGAGCACCGTGGTCGATGCGGCGCGTAGGACTGGCCACCCCCAGGGCGGCAGCTGCTGGCGTACGACGGACCAGTGGTCGGCTCCGGTGAGGATCCCGGCGCCACCGAAGCCGCCGGCAATCACCAACGAGCCGATCAGGACCAGGACCAGGCTGCCCCTGACCTCGCTGGTGCCCGCAGCCACGCTGGTGACCACTGCCACCACGACGTAGGAGCAGGTCATCAAGCCGGCGCCGCCCAGCAGATCGCGGGTCAGTTCGCGATCCTGGCCGAGGACCGACGTGCTGCCTGCCCAGCGACCGGTGCGGAAGGCGACCATGGCGAGCAGCACACTGAGCCCGAGCGGCACCACGGTGTAGCTGACACCGGCGAAGGTCAGATGTGATCCGTGTCCGACCAGCCACGCGTCGGCGCCAACCCGCAGTGCGTCCCGGGTGCTGCCGTGGGCACCGCCGTCGGCGACGAACCAGCCGGTGATCGCAGTCGCCATCGCGACCAGCAGCCCACCACCGGCGGCGCCGAGGCCGGCCAGGGTCGCGGACACCGACAGCGGGCGCCCGACGGGAGGTTCGGTCCCGGGGCGTGAGGTCGCGGGGCGGGTGAGCAGATCGGTCATCATGACCATCCTGACCCTGACGGGCGGACATTCCGGGCTGCCACGCCCGAGGGCCTCGCCGGCACCGCGTAATCTCGACCCGAAATGACCCAGGCAACCGACTTCGACGAGCTGTGCGCCGAGGCTTGGCGACCGCTGCTGCTGCAGACCTTCGCCATGTGTGGCGACCTCGGCACCGCCCGGGAGGCGCTGCAGCACGCGTTCGTCGACGCCTGGCGGCACTGGGGTCGCGCGCGTCGCCGGGGCCCGGAGCGCTACGTCCGGTCCGGCGCGTTCGCCCGGGCAGCGTGGCGCAGCCGGGCCCGGGCTCTCAAACGCCCGCAGCGGGTCACCCGGGAACAGCTGGCCTCCCTCCGGGCACTTCAGGGCCTGGCCCCGCAGTCCCGCGAGGTCGTGGTGCTGACCGCGCTGAGTGAGCTGGGGCTCGCCGAGATCGGGCGGCAGATCGGTGAGACCGAGCGACGTACCGAGGAGCTGGTCGACGCCGGACTCACCGACCTGTCCCAGGCTCTGGCGCTCCCCAGCGACGCCATCGGCGCGAGGCTGCGCGGGCTCGCCGGGGCGGCCCGGGCCGCAGCCCAGCCGGCTCCCGAGGACCTGCGTGGGCATGGCATCCGGCGGCGCTGGACCTGGCTCGCTGTCGGCACCGTCGCCGCGGTGGTCGCCACAGTTCTGGCCGGCTCCTTGGTCCGGGAGCAGCCGGTCAAGGCTGTGCAGCCGGCACCGGCGTCCGGTCCCGCGGTCACCAGCAGCATGCTGCTGGGCAAGGACAGGCTGAAGCCACTGGGCTCGGCGAACACGTGGCGGGTGGTCTCCACGTCCGACAACACCCACGGCACCGGGATCAACACCTACTGCCAGACAGCCCGGTTCGCCGACCCGCAGGGGGTGCGAGCGTTCGTGCGCAAGTTCAAGCGCACCGGTAAGCACCCGGCCAAGCACCCGGGCAAGCATTCGGACACGGGAGCGCGCTCGGTCACGCAGACCATCGAGCTCTCCCGCACCGTCGCGCAGTCGAAGCGTGCCTACCTGACCGCGGTCGGCTGGTTCGCCGGCTGTCAGCACGCCCGGATGCAGCTGCTCTCGTCGTACGACGTCAGCCAGCTCGGTGACCAGGCCACGGTCTTGAAGTTTCGCGCACAAGGAGCAGAGCTGAACAGCTTCGCGGTGGGGGTGGCTCGCACCGGCCACCTGACGACGTGGACCGCGGTGGTCACCCGTGGGGCCCGCAACACCGACACCTCCCGTGTGGTCGACGCACTGGGCAACTCGGTGCGCAAGCTCTGCGTCAGCAAGGCGGCCGGAGCCTGCGTCACGACTCCACGGGCCTCGACGAACCCGCCGCCGCCGTCAGGGGAACAGCCCGGGATGCTCGCTGTCGCGGACCTACCACCGGTCGGCAACATCGGCCGACCCTGGGTCGGCACCCAGACCGAGCCGGCCACCGGCAACGCATCCTCGACCACCTGCGACCGTGCCGACTTCGTGGCGGCCGGTGCCCAGGCGCCGTTGGCGCGGACCTTCCTGATCCCCAAGTCGAGGACCCCGGCCCGCTTCGGGCTCACCGAGACCACCGGACGCTTCGCCCGGGTCGGCGGTGCCCAGGCGTTCGTGCGACTGGTGCGCGACCGGATGAACACGTGTCCGGACAAGGACCCCGGCGCCAAGATCACCGACCGTGCCGGGACGGGCACAGGCCCGCGCGGCTCCGAGTGGTACCTGTGGCGGCTGGAGAGCCAGATCAGCGACAAGCAGACGATCGTCTACTGGATGGGCATCTCGCGGTTCGGCTCCACCGTCGCCCAGATCGGCTTCGTCCCGGGCTCCGGTCGGAGGCAGGACATCGGCGCCACCACCTTCGAGAGTCTGGTCAGGCGCAGCCGCGACCGGCTCTTCGAGCTCCCCGCCGCCGTGGTCGCCCCGACGCCCGGGCCCTCGGGTTCGGCCATCCCCGGCACCGACTGAGGGCGCGGTACGTTCGCGGTCATGACCCTCACACGTGCCGATGCGGAGACTCTCGACGCACGCAGCCCGCTGGCGGGCCGCCGGGACGACTTCCTGCTTCCTGACGGCGTGATCTACCTCGACGGCAACTCCCTGGGCGCCCTGCCTCGTTCGGTGCCCGCGAGGGTTCAGGGCGTGGTCACCGAGGAGTGGGGCAGGGGCCTGATCCGGTCCTGGAACGACGCCGGCTGGATCGGGCTCGGCCGCCGGGTCGGTGCCCGGATCGCTCCGCTGGTCGGTGCCGGAGCCGACGATGTCCACGTCGGCGACACCACCAGCGTCAGCCTGTTCAAGACCATGGTCGCGGCCCTGCGGATGCGCCCCGGGCGACGGGTGCTGGTGCTGGAGCCCACGACGTTCCCTACCGACGGCTACATCGCGGCCGGCGTCGCGAAGCTGACCGGCGCCGAGCTGCGCTGGTGCGACCCTGCCGACCCGCTCGCCTGCGTGGACGACGACGTCGCGCTGCTGTCCCTGACCCACGTCGACTTCCGCACCGGTGCAATGTTCGACATGGCCGCGATCACCGCTGGCGCCCACGAGCGCGGCGCACTCGTGCAGTGGGACCTGTGTCACTCCACCGGGGCAGTGCCGGTCGACCTCACCGGCGCGGGCGCCGATCTGGCGGTCGGCTGCACCTACAAGTACCTCAACGGTGGCCCCGGCTCCCCCGCCTTCACCTGGGTCGCCCCCTCGCTCCAGTCGCAGCTCGACCAGCCGATCACCGGCTGGATGGGGCACGCCCGTCCTTTCGCCATGGAGCGCGACTACGAGCCCCTGCCCGACATCGCCCGGATGGCATCGGGGACCCACCCGGTGCTGGCGCTCTCGGCCCTCGACGCCGCGTTGGACGTGTTCGACGGGGTGTCCCTCTCCGACGTGCGGGCGACCTCGCTGTCGCTGACCGACCTGTTCATCGCGCTGGTCACCGACCGATTCGGCGACGAGCTGCCTGTGGTCACTCCGCTCGCACACGCATGTCGGGGCAGCCAGGTCTCGCTGCGTCACGCACAGGCCTACGGGATCGTCCAGGCCCTGATCGGCCGGGGTGTCATCGGGGACTTCCGAGACCCCGACATCGCCCGGTTCGGCTTCGCGCCGCTCTACGTGCGCCACGTCGACGTGTACGACGCCGTCGAGCACCTCGCTGCGGTCCTCGGTGGACGCGAGCACCTCGACCCGTCGTACGCCGAACGCGGCGCGGTCACCTGAGGCCACTCCTTAGGCAGAACAGCTCCCGGGTGGGATCATTTGCGGCGGCAGGAATACCTGGAGGTAACCATGTTCTGGATCATCACCGGCGTCGTTGTCGTCGTGCTGCTCGCCCTGGCGTGGTTCTCCAGCGGCTTCGTGAAGAAGCCCAACACGGTCAACCTGAGCAGGGGCGACACCGCCGGTCGGGGTCTCGCCCAGGGCACATCCGCGGCGCACAGCGCAGCCAACCACCTGCCCGGCCCCACCAACAGCTGACCGCCCGCGCCAACCGCCATGTGCTGTTGGGCGAGGTGAGCACCGACCCGACCGCTCACAGAGCCTGGATGATCTCCCGCATCAGCTGGGCGGTCTCCGAGGGCGTCTTGCCGACCTTGACACCGGCCGCCTCGAGCGCCTCCTTCTTGCCCTGGGCGGTGCCGGCGCCGTCGGACACGATGGCCCCGGCGTGGCCCATCGTCTTGCCCTCGGGAGCGGTGAAGCCTGCGACGTAGCCGACGACGGGCTTGGTCACGTGGTCCTTGATGTAGGCCGCCGCCTTCTCCTCGGCGTCGCCACCGATCTCGCCGATCATCACGATCCCCAAGGTGTCCGGGTCGGCCTCGAACGCCTCGAGCGCGTCGATGTGCGTCGTACCGATGATCGGGTCGCCACCGATGCCGATGGCCGTGGTGAACCCGAGGTCGCGAAGCTCGAACATCATCTGGTAGGTCAGCGTGCCCGACTTCGAGACCAGCCCGATCGGCCCGGGACCGGAGATCGTGGCCGGCGTGATGCCCGCCAGCGCCTGACCGGGGGTGATGATGCCGGGACAGTTGGGCCCGATGATCCGAGTCTGTTTACCTTCGGCGTACGCCCAGAACTCCGCAGAGTCCTGCACCGGCACGCCCTCGGTGATGATCACCAGCAGTCCGATGCCGGCATCGATCGCCTCGATCACGGCGTCCTTCGTGAACGCGGGCGGCACGAAGACCACCGACACGTCGGCGCCGGTCTTCTCCATCGCCTCGGTGACGGTGCCGAAGACCGGCAGGTCCGTGTCGCCGTGGGTGACCGTGGTGCCGGCCTTGCGGGCGTTGACCCCGCCGACGACGTTGGTGCCGGCCTTGAGCATCAGGGCGGTGTGCTTGCTGCCTTCGCCTCCGGTGATGCCCTGGACGATGACCTTGGATTCGTTGTTCAGAAAAATAGACACAGTGTCAGTCCTCAGGCGTTCGCCAGCTCGGCGGCCTTGTCGGCCGCGCCGTCCATGGTCTCGGCCAACGTCACCAGCGGGTGGTTGGCCTCTTCGAGGATCCGTCGGCCCTCGTCGACGTTGTTCCCGTCAAGGCGTACGACGAGCGGCTTGCTGGCCTCGTCGCCGAGGATCTTCAGCGCGCCCACGATGCCGTTGGCGACCGCGTCGCACGACGTGATGCCGCCGAAGACGTTGACCAACACGCTCCTGACCTGCTGGTCGCCCAGGATCACGTCCAGACCGCCGGCCATCACCTGGGAGGACGCGCCGCCCCCGATGTCGAGGAAGTTGGCGGGTTTGACGCCACCGTGAGCCTCACCGGCGTAGGCGACGACGTCGAGGGTGGACATGACCAGACCCGCGCCGTTGCCGATGATGCCGACCGAGCCGTCGAGCTTGACGTAGTTCAGGCCCTTCTCCTTGGCCTTCGCCTCGAGCGGATCCGCAGCGGCTGTGTCTTCGAACTTCGCGTGGTCCTCGTGGCGGAAGCCGGCGTTGTCGTCGAGGGACATCTTGCCGTCCAACGCCTCCAGCACGTCACCCTCCAGGCGGGCGAGCGGGTTCACCTCGACCAGCGTGGCGTCCTCCTCCACGAAGGTCGCCCACAGCGTCTTGACCATCGCGAGTGCCTGCGCCTCGAGCTCGGCGGGGAAGCCGGTCTCCGCGACGATCTCGTGAGCCTTGGCGTCGTCGACGCCCTTGCCAGGGTCGATCGCGATCTTCTTCACCGCCTCGGGCTTGGTCCTCGCGACCTCCTCGATCTCGACACCGCCCTCGACGCTGGCGATGCACAGGTAGGAGCGGTTGGACCGGTCCAGCAGGAAGGAGAAGTAGTACTCGTCCTCGATCGAGGCGGCCGGCGCGATCAGCACGCGGTGCACGGTCAGGCCCTTGATCTCCATGCCCAGGATGGCGCGCGCGTGCTCGACGGCCTCCTCGGGAGTCTTGGCGAGCTTGACGCCGCCGGCCTTGCCCCGGCCGCCGGCCTTGACCTGAGCCTTGACGACCACGACACCGCCGAGCTCGCGGGCTGCGGCCGCTGCATCTTCTGGCTTCTCCACCACGATGCCGAGGGTCACCGGCACGTCGTGCTTGGCGAAGAGCTCCTTCGCCTGGTACTCCATCAGGTCCACGGTTCAACCGTTCTCTTCGGCGAGTCTGGCAACGGGCTCATGCCCCGTCCGACCCTAGTCCCGGGCCGACCTCCGGCTCCACGGGGCCCCGGACGTCATACCAACTGGTCGGTATGACAGCCAGGTTGTATGACGTCCCCGCGTGACCACACCCTCGTCCGGTCGTTATGAGGGGCACACCGTCCTTGGGAGGGACCCATGCAGCAGCCCCGTCGTACCTCACGTCTCGTCGCAGCCGTGGCCGCAGGAGGTCTTGCCGCCACTGGGATCGCCTTCACCGGTTCCGCAACCGCCGCAACCGCCGCGCCCCCCGCGACCGACACCACGCCCGGCTATTCGGTGACACCGATCCGGGTGAGCGTGAAGGTGGGCCCGGCCAACGACCAGGTGTGCTCGATCGACGCGGACCTCTACAAGCCGGACAAGGCGACCAGGAGCCACCCGGCGCCCGCGATCCTGACGACCCACGGCTTCGGCGGCAAGAAGGACGACAGCAACCAGCTCGCGACCGCGAAGGGCTTCGTCAACCAGGGCTACGTGGTGCTCAGCTACTCGGGCCTCGGGTTCGGGAACACGACGGGGTGCAAGATCTCCCTGGACGACCCCGCCTACGACGGCAAGGCCGGCAAGCAGCTGGTCGACGTCCTCGCCGGCACCCGTGCCTACCAGGCCGGCGGCTCGGCCCACAAGGTCCACTACGTCTCCCAGGAGTCGCCCGGCGACCCGCGCGTGGGCATGATCGGCGGTTCCTACGGGGGCGAGATCCAGTACGCCGTCGCCTCCCAGGACCGCCGGGTCGACGCGCTCATCCCGCTGATCACCTGGAACGACCTGTCCTACTCCCTGGCGCCCAACAACACCGACTTCTCCTCCGGCGTCACCTACCGCACCCCGGGCGTGGCGAAGAAGGAGTGGATCGACCTGTTCTTCAGCGTCGGGATCAAGTCCGGTATACCCAACGGGGGACTCGACCCTGCCCCTGACCCCAAGCCACTCGTCGGGTGCCCGAACTTCGTCACCGCCGCCTGCACGGCGGCCCTGCAGCTCAACTCGGCGGGCTACCCCGACGACGCCACGCTGAAGCTGGCCAGGCACGCGTCGGTGGCCACCTACATCCACAAGATCAAGGTGCCGACGCTGCTGGTCCAGGGCCAGGCCGACACCCTGTTCAACCTGCAGGAGTCGCTGGCGACGTTCCGCTCGCTGCGCGCCCAGGGCACGCCGACCCGGATGATCTGGCAGTCCTGGGGCCACTCGCACTCCCAGCCCGCTCCCGGTGAGCTCGACCTCGGGGCGAAGTCGATCAAGGACACGCTGCTCGGCCGCCGCTTCCTGGCCTGGATGAACCACTACGTGCGGGGCAACGCCTCGGCCCCGGTGGGTCCGCGCTTCTCCTACTTCCGGGACTGGGTGAAGTACGACACCTCCCGGGCGAAGGCCGGCACCGCCGTCGCGAAGGCCTACAAGAGCCAGAGCTCGTTCAGCAACGACCCGACAGCCACTCTGTACCTCTCCGGCACCAACAAGCTGGTCAAGTACCGGAGCAACATCGACAGCGGCCACCCGACCTACGTCAACGCCGGTGCGGCCACGTCGTACTCCGAGACCTCGGGGGTCGAGGACAGTCTGAGCAACGACCCGCCCACCGATGGGGCGACCACGTTCGCGGCGTTCACGTCGAGGCCGTTCCTGCACGCCACCGACCTGGTCGGCACGCCTCGGCTGACCGTGCGCCTCTCGGCGCTGCCCGCCCAGGTCACCCAGGCCGGTGGCCCGGCCGGCAAGCTGGTGCTGTTTGCCAAGATCTACGACATCTCCCCCGACGGCAAGGTCCAGACCCTGCAGCACCGGCTGATCTCGCCGGTCCGGGTGCGCGACGTGACCAAGCCGGTGCATATCCAGCTGCCGGCTGTGGTGCAGCGGTTCAAGGCCGAGCACCGGCTCCGGCTGGTGCTCGCAGCCAGCGACCTCGCCTACGGCGGCAACGCCCTGACGCAGAAGGTCACCATCAACAACAGCAAGGGCGCGCCGAACACGCTGCGGCTGCCGTTCCTGCAGGCGCTGCGCCTGGAATGACCGCGCATCAGTCGAGGGAGGGTTCGCGCTCCGCGTCCCACTGGGCGACCCAGCCGGTGATGTCCGTGGTGGTCGCCCCGGGGGTGAAGATCTTGACGACCCCGAGCTTCTCGAGGGGCGCGATGTCCTCCTCGGGCACGATGCCGCCGCCGAAGACCCCGATGTCGGCGGCGTCGCGCTCGGCGAGCAGCTCGATCAGCTTCTTGAACAGCGTCATGTGCGCACCGGAGAGCACCGAGAGGCCGACCAGGTCGGCGTCCTCCTGGATCGCGGTCTCCACGATCTGCTCGGGGGTCTGGTGCAGACCGGTGTAGATCACCTCGTGGCCGGCGTCGCGCAGCGCCCGGGCCACCACCTTCGCGCCCCGGTCGTGCCCATCCAGACCCGGCTTCGCGACCACGATCCTCAGCATGCGGGAAGGGTAGCCCGTCTCGTGGTCCGGTGATCCCAGCCACACGACAAAGCCCGCATAGCACCCGAAAATGTGGTTCCGGTGCGTGGTCCATGAGGCCCGGTGCACACTCGGGGAGAACCGATTTCGGATCGCCGTAACCTATCCGTTACTGTTCGCGGGCCACACAGAAGTTGACAGAGGGATCTGAGCATGGGGAACCACCGAGCAGAACGGCGCGACTCACGCGCCGTCATCTCGGCACCGCGGTCCACCGGCGGTCGACGCAAGGCCGTGCGGACCTCGCCGTTCGCGAGGCACCCGCTGACAGGTCTCCCGATGGTCCCGACCGTGGCCGGAGCCCTCGTGGTCGCGGTGGCCGCCGCAGGCACCGTCAGCGCCGGCACCGGCAAGGCGTCCGCCAGTGAGGTCTTCGGCGCAGCCTCGCCCGTCAGCTCGTCCGGCATGGCCTCGTTCAACTCCCTCGGGGTGGGCGCCCCGCTCGATGACCGGCAGATCGCCATCTCCCGCGACTCAGAACGCCAGGCGGAGCGAGACGCTGCCGACCAGAAGCTGCAGGGCGCTGTCGAGACCCAGGCCCGCCAGCGCAACGCCGAGCTCACCTCCCTGGCGCGGTCCGCGGAGAAGCAGGCCTCCAAGATCGCCAAGAACCGTTGGGTCCTGCCGACCGCCGGCTACCAGCTCACCGCGCGCTTCGGTATGGCCGGCGGCCTCTGGGTGAGCAACCACACCGGCCTGGACTTCGCAGCGCCGACGGGCACTCCGATCGTCGCTGTCGCCAATGGCACCATCACCGAAACCGGTTGGGCCGGCGCCTACGGCAACCGCACCATCGAGACTCTCTCCGACGGCACCGAGCTCTACTACGCACACCAGTCGGCGATCATCGTGCACACCGGCGACACGGTCAGTGCCGGCCAGCAGATCGGCAACATCGGCTCCACCGGCAACACGACCGGTCCGCACCTGCACCTCGAGGTGCGTCCCGGTGGCGGTGACCCGGTCGATCCGTACACCGCGCTGATCTACCACGGTCTTCAGCCCTAGAGCTGCTCGACCACCCGCTGGTCGAGCAGCGAGCGCCGGCGAGCGCGTCGAGACTTACAGCTTCTCGACCGGGGCGTAGCGCAACAGCAGCCGCTTGACGCCCTCGGTCCCGAAGTCGATCGAGGCCACCTGGTTGTCCCCCACTCCCTCGAGCGAGACCACGGTGCCCAGCCCGAAGCTGTCGTGCTGCACCCGGTCACCGGGGTCGAGGGTCGGAATCGCGCGGGTGACCTTGGTCTTGCCGGCTGCGTCGGCCCTGGCCGCCGCAGCACCGAACCGGCGCTGTACGGCGCTGGGCGGGCCACCACCGCGGGAGTCACCGAATCCGTAGGACGGACGCCCCCAGACAGCCTGCTCGGCCTCGGTGCG
>JBBSVL010000049.1:0-12106 GCA_038233595.1 Propionibacteriales bacterium
ACCGATCTCGGGCTTCCCGTCCGGCTCGTGACCTGACGCCGCCCGGCTGAGCTGCTGGCCCTGGAGCGCCAGCAGCACGGCGTCGAACACCACGGGGTCCAGCGCCATGCCCACGTGGCTGGTGCGCACCTCGACGTGCTCGGCGAACGGGTCCAGGCAGCTGCGCCAGTCCACGATGCCGTCGCGTCGTGAGTAGATCGCGGTGTAGCCGACCGAAGGGTCCAAGGGCGACTGGGTCTCCTCCCAGCTCTCCCGGGCGCAGCGGCCGGCCACGCAGTCACCGCTCATCACTCCGTTGAGGCCGACCCGGCTCAGCTGGGTCAGCACCCTGGTGTTCCAGCCGAGCAGGCCGTGGACGGCCCCCGGAGCCAGCACGGGGCTGCCCATCGTGACGATCCCCGCCACCAGGTCGGGCCGACGAGCGGCGAGCCCGCGGGCCAGCATCCCGCCCAGGCTGTGACCGACGATCGTCACCTTGCTGTCCCGGCGGATCGCGATCGTCTCCAGGCGGCGTTCCAGCCTTTCCGCCGTACGCATCGTGCAGGCTGAGTTGAGACTGATCTGGGCCCGGTAGGTGCGCAGGCCCTGGTCGCGCAGGAAGCCGGACATCCGGGCCAGGCTCCAGTCGCCGGCCATGAAGCCCGGCACCAGCACCACCGGCTCGGTCACGGGCAGCCGACCCAGTCGGGCGAAGGGCTCACTCCTGCGGGACCGACGATCCGCACGTCGGCGACGATCACCGCGCACGGCCTCGAGGGCGACCGAGCTCTCCCGGGTGAGGGCACGCATGCCGCGCGGCCCGGCGTACTCCGGCGGGCACAGGAACGCTCCGATCGATGAGCTCACCTGATTGACGCTACCGCTTTGCCGCTCTCCACAAGGGGATTGAGTGAAGTCGGGACCCACCCGACCAGCTGAGGCCGACGGTTTTCGTAGACTCCCCAGCACCGGCCACACCGACTGGAGGGCCGTACGACGAGAGGCCACCGATGTCCGACAGAGTCCCGAACCCCGAGTCACCGGCACGGGTCGAGGTCTCCGAGGAGATGTTCGCGCCGGTCAGCACGGGCGTCGAGCTGTGCTACCAGACATTCGGTGACCCCGACAACGAGCCACTGCTGCTGGTGATGGGGCTCGGTGGCCCGATGATCTGGTGGGACCCGGCGCTGTGCACGATGCTGGCGCAGCGTGGCTTCTACGTGGTGCGCTACGACAACCGCGACACCGGCCGGTCCAGCCGCGCGCGCGGCCGGGTGACACGCGGGATGCTGGTCCAGGCATTCCTGGGTCGACGCGTTCGCACGCCGTACACGCTGGGCGACCTGGCCGCCGACGCGTTCGGGCTGCTCGACCATCTCGGCATCTCGTCGGCCCATGTAGTCGGGGTGTCCATGGGCGGGATGATCGTGCAGACCATGGCGAGCGCCCAGCCGAAGCGAGTCCGGAGCCTGACCTCGATCATGTCCACGCTCGGCAAGCGCACCGTCGGCTGGCAGGACCCGAAGCTGCTTCCGCTGCTGGTCGCACCTCGCAAGAACACCCGCGAGGCGTACGTCGAGTCCTCCGCGCGGTTGTGGAGGATGATCGGGTCACCGGGCTTCCCGGAGGTCGAAGATGCCAAGCGTGCCGGCGACACCTTCGACCGGGGCGTGAGCGCCGCCGGGACGCTGCGGCAGATGATCGCGATCCTCACCCAGCCGAACCGCTCCCGGGCCCTGCACGGGCTACGGATACCGGCCCTGGTGATCCACGGCGACTCGGACCGGATGGTGCACGTCTCGGGCGGCCGCGCCACGGCCACCGCGATTCCCGGTGCGGAGCTGCTGGTCGTCAAGGGCATGGGTCACGACCTACCGGTGGCGCTGTTCGAGACGATCTCCACGGCGATCCGGCGAACCGCGGACCGGGCCTAACCGGCCTTGCGTTCGGCACCCTCCGTGGCGCTAGTGTGACCCGCAACACAAACCCTCGGGAGGGTATTCATGACCCAGCACCGTGCCCGCTCGGGCCGATCAGCACGCAAGCTGGTCGCGAGCGTCGCCGCGGTTGCGCTCTCCAGCAGCGTGCTTGCGGCATGCGGGTCCTCGGGCAAGCCGACGCTCAACTGGTACATCAACCCCGACAGCGGCGGCCAGGACGCGGTCGCCAAGAACTGCAGCACTGCCGACTACACGATCAAGACCCAGGTCCTACCGCAGGACGCCAGCCAGCAGCGGGTCCAGCTGGCCCGGCGGCTCGCCGCCCGGGACTCCGGCATCGACCTGATGAGCATCGACCCGCCCTATACCGCGGAGCTCGCCAACGCGGGCTACCTTGCGAAGCTCCCGGCCGATCTCCAGGCGAAGCTCAAGAAGCAGTCGTTCGCGGGAGCCACCAAGGCCGCCACCTGGAAGGGCGGGCTTGCCGTGGCGCCGTTCTGGTCCAACGTGCAGGTGCTCTGGTACCGCAAGTCCTTCGTCAAGAAGGCCGGTCTCGACATGACCAAGCCGGTGACCTGGGACCAGATCATCGACGCCGCGTCCAAGAACGGTGGCACCGTCGCGGTCCAGGCCAACAAGTACGAGGGCTACTCGGTGTGGATCAACGCGCTGATCTCCGGCGCCGGCGGCGACGTGGTCAGCCAGACCGCCAAGGGTGACAACGCCAGCATCGACGTGAACTCCAAGGCCGGGGAGAAGGCCGCCGAGATCATCGCGCATCTCGCCCACTCCAAGGCGGCGCCGGCCGACCTCTCGGTCTCCCAGGAGGGACAGGCCGGAGCAACCTTCGGCTCGGCCAACGGTGCCTTCCTGGTCAACTGGACCTACATCTGGACCAACTACGACGCCACCCAGCCCGAGGTGAAGAAGGACATCGGCTACACGACGTACCCCGAGTCCGTGGCCGGCCAGCCCGCCCGGCCGCCGTACGGCGGGATCGGGATCGGGGTCAGCAAGTTCTCCAACCATGTCAGCGACGCGATGAAGGCCGTGGGGTGCATCACCAGCGGCAAGAACCAGGGCATCAACGCCGAGCTCACCGGCAACATGCCAGCCAGCGCGGCCGGCTACCAGGACCCCAAGCTGCACAAGATCTACGGCGACGCTCTGCTAACGCTCTTCCAGAAGAGCCTGGATGCGGCGGCGCCGCGGTCGGTGACGCCCTACTGGAGTGACATCTCCGGGGCCCTGCAGAGCACCTGGCACCCGCCGAGCTCGGTCAACAGCAACACTCCGAAGAAGTCTGCCACCTTCATCGAGGACGTCCTCAAGCAAAGGAAGCTGCTGTGATCACCGCATGAGCACCGCCGTCGCGACCAAGGCAGCTCCGAAGCGGAAGAAGGGCGGCCCCAAGCCGGCCGCCAGCGACCGGGCGGTCCAGGAGAACCGGCTCGGGCTGAAGCTGGTCGCCCCCGCGGTGGTCCTGATGGTGCTGGTCACCGCCTACCCGATGATCCAGGCCCTCTACCTCTCGCTGTTCAAGTACCGGCTGACCACACCGGATGACCGGCAGTTCGTCGGGCTCGGCAACTACCTCACGATCCTGGGTGACTCGCTGTTCTGGAAGGACACCCTGAACACGGTGCTGATCATGGTTGTCACCGTGGGGGTCGAGCTGGTGATCGGCTTCGCGTTCGCGATGGTGATGCACCGGGTCGTCTTCGCCCGAGGTGCCATCCGGACCGCGATCCTGATCCCCTACGGCATCATCACCGTGGTCTCGGCGTTCGCCTGGCAGTTCACCTTCAGCCTGAACAACGGCTGGGTGAACGGCGTCTTCTCGTGGCTGCCCTGGATCGACGCGAACACCAACTGGTTCGGCCATCACTGGTCGGCGCTCTTCGCGATCATGGTCTCCGAGATCTGGAAGACCACGCCGTTCATGTCCCTGCTGCTGCTGGCCGGTCTGGCCCAGGTCTCCGAGGACATGCTCGAGGCGGCCAAGGTCGACGGCGCCACCTGGTGGCAGCGGTTGTTCCGGGTGATCCTGCCCAACATGAAGGCGGCAATCCTGGTGGCGGTGCTGTTCCGTGCCCTCGATGCGTTCCGGATCTTCGACAACATCTACGTGATGACCGCCGGAGCCCAGGGCACCGAGTCCTCGTCGTTCCTGACCTACGCGCAGGTGATCCAGCAGTTCCAGCTCGGGATGGGCTCGGCGCTCTCGGTGCTGCTGTTCCTGACGGTGCTGCTGATCGCCTACCTGATCGTGAAGTTCTTCAAGGTCGACCTGGCCCAGGCAAGGGGTGAAGGCTGATGAACAGCAAGAACCGAGTCGGCATGATCGCGGGCTTCATCGTGATCCTGGTCTGGTGCCTGCTCCCTGTCGTCTGGATCCTCTCGCTGTCCTTCAAATCCGTCGCCGAGACGGCAGCAGGCAGCCCCCAGTTCTTCCCGAAGTCGTGGACGATCCAGAACTACAAGGACATCCTGTCCAACCCCGACTTCCTCAGCGCTCTGCGCAACTCCTTCGGCATCGCGATCATCGCCACCGGGCTCGCGGTGGTCTTCGCGACGCTGGCGGCCTACGCGATCGCCCGACTGGAGTTCAAGGGCAAGCGGCTGGTGCTCTCCCTGGCGCTGGCCATCGCGATGTTCCCGGTGGTGTCCCTGGTCGGCCCGCTGTTCGACATGTGGCGCACCTTCCACCTGTTCAACACCTGGCCCGGACTGATCATCCCCTACATGTCCTTCACCCTGCCGCTGGCGATCTGGACGCTGTCCGCCTTCTTCCGGGAGATCCCGTGGGAGCTGGAGCAGGCCGCCCAGGTCGACGGCGCGACGTCGTGGCAGGCGTTTCGCAAGGTGATCGTCCCGCTGGCGGCGCCCGGGGTGTTCACCGCGGCGATCCTGACCTTCTTCTTCGCCTGGAACGAGTTCGTGCTCGCGATCTCGCTCACCACCACGACCAGCTCGAGGACCGTCCCGGCGCAGCTCCAGTTCTTCGTCGGACCCGATCCGTTCAACCCGCCGTACGGCCAGCTCGCCACCGCGTCGGTGGTCGTCACGATCCCGATCATCATCATCGTCCTGCTTTTCCAGCGCAAGATCGTCTCCGGACTCACCTCCGGCGCAGTGAAGGGTTGATCCCATGGCAGCCATCGAGATGAAGAACATCGTCAAGAAGTACGGCGACGGGTTCCCCGCGGTCAACGACATCAGCATCGACGTCGCGGACGGGGAGTTCATGATCCTGGTCGGCCCGTCCGGCTGCGGGAAGTCGACGCTGCTGCGGATGATCGTCGGCCTGGAGGACATCACCTCCGGCGACATGCTCATCGGCGGCGAGCGGGTCAACGACCTGGCACCGCGCGAGCGCAACCTGGCCATGGTGTTCCAGAACTATGCGCTCTACCCGCACCTGAGCGTCTATGAGAACATCGCCTTCCCGCTGCGTCTGGCTGGCAACATGTCCGAGCAGGACATCGACGCGAAGGTGCGCGAGGCGAGCAAGACCCTGGACCTCGACGAGAACCTCGACCGCAAGCCCGCGAACCTCTCCGGTGGCCAGCGCCAGCGAGTGGCCATGGGGCGTTCGATCGTCCGCGAGGCGAAGGCGTTCCTCTTCGACGAGCCGCTGTCCAACCTCGACGCCAAGCTTCGTGGCCAGATGCGCACCGAGATCGCCCGGCTCCAGCGGCGGCTGGGCATCACCACCGTCTACGTCACCCACGACCAGACCGAGGCGATGACCTTGGGCGACCGGGTTGCCGTGCTCAAGCGCGGGATCCTGCAGCAGCTCGCCAGCCCGCGGGAGCTCTACACCAACCCCGTGAACCTGTTCGTTGCCGGCTTCATCGGCTCGCCGCCGATGAACTTCCTGCCGGCCACCGTGGAGGGCACCAGCGTCGAGCTGCCGTTCGGCACCGTGGAGATTCCGGCAGACAAGGCCGAGAAGGTCGCCGGCAAGGGACTGCTGATCGCCGGGCTGCGGCCCGAGCACTTCGAGGACGCCTCCGTGATGGAGTCAGGCCGTCCCGGCTCGACCTTCCGCGCCAACGTGGACGTGGTCGAGTGGCTCGGCAACGAGGCCTACGCCTACGTGCCGTTCGAGGCGCCGCCGGAGGTCCAGGAGCAGCTCACCCAGCTGGAGCGGGACCTCGACGGCGAGACGATGCGCACCCAGATGGTGATCTCCCTCGACGGTTCGAGCCAGATCAAGGAGGGTGACGAGGCCGAGATCTGGGTCGACTCCTCAAAGATGCACCTCTTCGACCCCGAGACCGGTGAGAACCTCACCGTGGACCGTTCTGCGATGGGCACCTCACCGAGCATGCCGGCACCGGAGGCTGCCCACGCCTGAGGGCACCGCATCCGGTCCGCGCATCGCCACAACGCGGGCGTCGAGGGCGACTGCTCCAGTCGACGACGCAAGGATCGGGTTGAGCTCGACCTGGTCCAGCTCGGGGTGCGAGGCTGCCACCTGGGAGACGCGGACGACCACGGCGGCCAGCGCGTCAAGGTCCACTGGGTCGCGGCCGCGGGCACCCAGCAGCAGCGGGGCACCGCGTAGCGAGAGCAACAGCCGGCGAGCTCCGCCCGGCGAGACGGGCGCCAGGGCCACTGCGGTGTCGGCGAGCACCTCGGTGAAGATGCCACCCATTCCCACCATCAGCACCGGACCGAACCTGGGGTCGCGGACACACCCTGCAATGACCTCGACGCCCGCCGCGAGATCTGCCATCACCTCGACAGACACGGCAGGCGGGTCGAGCCGGGCCACCATCGCCACGTAGGCGGCCACGGCCTGCGCCTGGTCACGAAGATCGAGCACGACACCTCCACCCTCGGATTTGTGCAGTGTCCCGGTCGCCTTCAGCACCAAGGGG
Organism: Propionibacteriales bacterium; assembly: GCA_038233595.1. Taxonomy (GTDB): domain Bacteria; phylum Actinomycetota; class Actinomycetes; order Propionibacteriales; family Nocardioidaceae; genus Marmoricola. Next base: position 6,809 of record JBBSVL010000049.1, read on the forward strand.
AACTGCATCCCGGGAGCGTCGAGCGCGGCCCGGAGCTCGAGCCCGTCGCGGACGGTCCGGGCCGGCATGAACAGCACGCCCGCGGCCGCGAACAGCGCACGCGAGCCGGCGTACGACGTGTCGGTCACCGCAGTGCCGGCCGGTGGCAGAGCCAGGCAGTCCTCTTCGGACACGCCTCTTCGCTCCACCAGCGCCGCGAGCACGTCGCAGGCACGGACGACATGGCGGTGCACAGGGATGCCGGCAGATCGCAACACCCGTCCGCTCGGGCTGTCGGGATGGATGGTGTGTACGACGACCGGCTTGGCCTGGTCGGTCACGAGGTCAGCGATCACCCCGGCAGCCGCGAGCTCAATCTCGGCGAGGCTGGACGACGTGTTGGAGTAGCCGCCGAAGTAGCCGGTCATGAGGACACCGTCGACCTCCTCCGCTGCGAGCAACGTGGACAGGCCGCGGGCGTAGCTCATCGGGTCGCGTTCCCCGGCCCCGGCGAGGTCGACCGGGTTCGACACGACCGAGCTCTCCCACAACCGGTCGAGCAGCTCCGTGCGCGTGGGCAGCTCGAGCATCGGGGACTCCAGCCCGACGGCTGCCAACGTGTCGGCGGCGATCGCGCCGTGGCCTCCGCCGTCGGTGAGCACCGCGACGCCGGGTCCGTGCATGCGGCGCTCGCCCAGCAGCCCTTCGAGCAGGTCAACCATCTGGGTGGGGTTCTCGACCCGATGGATGCCGGCTACGACACAGGCCGCGTCGACCACCCGGGAGGTGCTCGTCAACGACCCGGTGTGCGAGGCGGCGCTGCGCGCCGCCGCGGGCGACCTTCCCGGGGCCAGGAGCACGACCGGCTTGCCGGCGCCGACGAGGGCACGTGCGGACGCGATGAACGCCCGCCCGTCCACGACGTCCTCGGCGTAGATCGCCACTGCGCGCGTCTCCGCGTGCTCGAGGCACGACTCCAGGAAGTCAACGACCGTGAGGTCGGCCTGGTTGCCCAGGGAGACGAACCGGGAGATGCCAAGGCTCCGGCGTGCCATCAGCTCGCCCAGCTCAAGCACCAGGTTGCCGCTCTGGCTCAGCATTGCGACCGAGCCCGGGGCCAGCAGGTCGTGGCTGAGCTGGAGCTCGGTCGTGGTGTCGACGACGCCGAGGCAGTTCGGTCCGACCAGGAGAACACCCGCGGCCCGGGCGATGGCGACCGCCTCCGCCTCGATCCGGGCACCGGCTGATCCCGACTCGGAGAGCCCGGCTGTGATCGCGACGATCGCACGGGCACCCGCAGCGACCGAGTCGGCAACCGCCTCAGCGAATCCCGTGGCGGGCACACAGACGACGACGAGGTCGATGGAGGTCCCGTAGGCGGTGCACGCGTCGCCGAGCGTGCGGTGGGTCGCACGGCCATGCACCGCAGCGCCGCGCCGGTTGACCAGGAAGACCGGGCGGTCGCCGCTGGACTCCAGCGCGCGCCGACTCAAGGTATGGCCCCACTTCGACGAGTCGTCACTCGCACCTAGGATCGCGATCGACCGCGGGTCGAACAGCGCATCGAGCGGGCGGGGCGACCCTTGACACGTCATGGCTGCCACTCTAGCGTCACTGACTGACTGGATAGTCAAAACCATCTGAAGGGTCATGACGTGGTTTCAGCCAACCGGCGCGACCTCGCAGCCGCCGACACCCGTAGCCGAATTCTTGCCGCGGCTGCCGACTGCATCGTCCGGAGCGGGTTGTCCAAGGTCCGGATGGCAGGCATCGCCACGGCCGCCGGGGTCTCGGCCGGCCTGGTGCACTACCACTTCGACACCAAGGAACAGCTGTTCGCAGACGTCTTGCACCGTTCCAGCGAAGCCTCGAACCGGTTGAACCAGCAAGCCCTGGACGCACCGGACCTCGGCCCGGCCCAGAGGTTGTCGTCGTTCCTGGACCGTTGCCTGCCCAGCGATGACCGACTCGCTCACAACTGGCTGCTCTGGCAGGAGCTGGCGCTGCTCTGGGTCCGGCAACCGGAGCTCGCCAAGGTCGGCGTCGAGCTGTACGACGGCCTGTACTCCACGCTCGCGAGCATCATCACCGCCGGCACCGACCAGGGGGTCTTCACTCCGTGCGGCGACGTCGACATGGTCGCCGAGAGCGCAGTCGCCCTCTGCGACGGACTGGGGTCCCGGGTGCTGGCCAGCGACCCACACCTCACCCTCGACGTTGCCCGGTCCACACTGGCCCTCACCGTGGGAGTGCTGGTCGGCTTCGACGGCCCCCTACCCTCGAGCGCGGCGGAGGTGCACTGATGGAGTTCGGCCTCACCGACGAGCAACGCAGCATCGTGGAGGTGACCCGGTCGTTCGTGGAGCGGGAGCTCTACCCGCACGAGCAGGAGGTCGAGCGCAGCGGCGTACTACGGCCCGAGCTGGCCGAGCAGATCAAGACCAAGGCGATCCAGGCCGGCCTGCATGCCGCGAACATGCCGGAGGAGGTCGGTGGCGCCGGCCTGGACGCCGTGACGTCGGTGCTGTTCGAGAAGGAGCTGGGCAAGGCCAACTACGCCCTGCACTCCTGCATCGGCCGTCCTTCGAACATCCTGCTGGCCGGCACCGAGGCACAGAGGGAGCGCTACCTCTACCCGAGCGTGCGCGGCGAGCGGCGCGACTGCCTGGCGCTGACCGAGCCCGACGCCGGTTCGGACCTGCGCGGGATGCGCACCAGGGCCGTTCGCGACGGCGAAGGCTGGCGGATCAGGGGAACCAAGCACTTCATCAGCCACGCCCAGGAGTCGGATTTCGTGATCCTGTTCGCGGTCACTGGCTCCGCACCGGGCAAGGACACGTCGGGCCAGAAGGAGATTTCGACCTTCCTGGTCGATCTGGACACTCCGGGTCTCACGGTGCACGACGGCTATCGCAACGTGTCCCACCGTGGCTACACCAACGCGATCCTCGACTTCGACGACTGCGTGGTGCCCACGGACGCGCTGCTGGGCGAGGAGGGCCACGGTTTCGACCTGGCCGGCACCTGGCTCGGCAGCACCCGGTTGCAGGTGGCCGGTACCTGCCTGGGGAGGGCCGAACGAGCCCTGGACCTCGCCGTCCGCCATGCTGCCGGCCGGGTCCAGTTCGGTCAGTCGATCGGCCGCTTCCAGGGCGTCTCCTTCAAGCTCGCCGACATGGCGATGGAGCTGCGCGCCGCGGAGCTGCTCACCCTCGAGGCGGCCTGGAAGTACGACGAGGGGACCGCCGGGGACACCGCCATCGCGATGGCGAAGCTGAAGGCCTCGGAGGTGCTGGCGATGGTCGCCGACGAGGCGATCCAGATCCACGGCGGCATGGGCCTGATGGACGAGCTGCCGTTGGAGCGGATCTGGCGCGACGCTCGTATCGAACGGATCTGGGACGGCACCTCGGAGATCCAACGCCACATCATCTCGCGCGCCCTGCTCCGGCCACTGGGCGCGTGACACGTTGTCATCCACGTTCGACCAGCACCACGAAGGGGAACACATGAACGAGGCAGTGCAGGTTCGTCGCGAGGGCGGAGTCCTGGAGGTGACCCTGGACCGGCCCAAGGCGAATGCGATCGACCTCGCCACCAGCAGGATCATGGGCACGGTGTTCGCGGACTTTCGTGACGACCCCAGCCTCCTGGTCGCCATCGTGCGGACGGCCGGTGACAAGTTCTTCTGCGCCGGCTGGGACCTGAAGGCAGCGGCGGGCGGAGACGCGGTTGACGGCGACTACGGCGTGGGCGGTTTCGGAGGTCTCCAGGAGCTCCCCGGCCTGCACAAACCTGTGCTCGCGGCCGTGCACGGCCTGGCCATGGGAGGCGGGTTCGAGCTCGCCCTGTCGTGCGACCTGATCTACGCCACGAGATCGAGCCAGTTCGGTCTTCCCGAGATCAACGCGGGCACGCTGGCCGACGCGGCGACGATCAAGCTGCCCAAGCGGATGCCCTACCACGTGGCGATGGAGCTGCTGTTCACCGGACGCTGGATGCAGGCCGACGAAGCGCACCGGTGGGGTCTGGTCAACGAGGTGCTCGCCGACGAGGCAGCGCTGATGGACCGGGTGTGGGAGGTGGCACGGCTGCTCGAGTCCGGTCCGCCGCTCGTCTTCGCCGCCATCAAGGAGGTCGCCCGAGCAGCCGAAGGGGCCGCCTTCCAGGACGTCATGAACCAGGTCACCGGACGCACCCTCGAGAGCGTCGACACGCTCTACGCCTCCGAGGACGGGCTCGAAGGGTTCAAGGCGTTCGCCGAGAAGCGTCCCCCGGTGTGGAAGGGGCGCTGAAGTACTGTTCGCCGGAGACGGTCAGAGGTTGCGAGAGATCACCAGACGCATGATGTCGGACGTACCTTCCTCGATCTCCTCGAGCTTGACGTCACGCATCCACTGTTCCACGGGATACTCGCGGGAGTAGCCCCAACCTCCCAGCGTCTGGACGGCCGCCCAGGTGCAGAACATCGCCGTCTCCGACGCCTGGAGCTTCGCCATCGCTGCGATGCCGTTGGCGTTCTCACCGGCATCGAGCTGACGGGCAGCATGCAGCGTCAACAACCACGATGACTCGATGCGGGTGGCCATGTCGGCCAAGCGGAAGGCGACTGCTTGGTGCTCGATGATCGGTTTGCCGAACTGTGTACGGGTGCGTGAGTAGTCCAGCGCGTACTCGTACGCAGCACGAGCAGCGCCCGTCGCGGCAGCAGCCAGCACCACTCGCGAGATGTCGAAGGTCGCCATCAGACCGTAGAAGCCGCGGCCCTCGTCGCCGAGCCGGTCCCCTTCGGGTACGAAGACCTTGTCGAAGAAGATCTCACGACACACGATTGCGCGCTGCCCCATCTTCTTCATCGGCTCACCGAAGGTCATGCCCTCGGCGCCCTTCTTGAGCAGGAACGCGGAGACTCCTCCGGAACGCTTTGCCGGGTCGGTCTTGGCAAAGACCACGTACTGATCAGCGAGTCCAGCGTTGGAGATCCAAGCCTTCTGCCCACTGATCTCGTAGCCCCCGTCGACCAGCTTGGCGTGAGTGATGATCGCCGCGGAGTCCGACCCGGAGCCCGGTTCGGTCGTCGCGAGCGAAGTGAACACCCCATCGGGTCCCGCCAACGGCGGCAGCCACTTCTCCTTCTGTTCGGCGCTACCCAACGCCAGGACGGGGTCGCCGAAGAAGCCGTTCGAGCACACGAAGTTCCCGATGCCCGGATCACCCCAGCACAGCTGCTCCTGGACCAGGCACTGCGTGAAGACGTCAGTGAACCCGCCCCCGCCGTACTCCTCGGGAAGCATGAAGTCGGTGATGCCAACCCTCGCG
>JBBSVL010000050.1:0-11859 GCA_038233595.1 Propionibacteriales bacterium
CCCTCCGCTCGGGTGACGGCCTCGACGGCGTCCGGGTCGAGGGCGAACAGCTCGGCCAGGGCAGCGGCGTAGGACACCGCGCCCTGCTCGTTGGCCAGCTGCTTGATCCGCACGGTCGGCTGGTGCAGCAGCTTGTCTGCGACGCGTCGTACGGCGTGCAGGACCTCGGCGCGGGTGTCCTCGTCCAGATCGGGCAGCCGGGTCTCCAAGCGGTGCATCTCGGCGTCGACCACGGAGGTGGCCATGCTGCGCAGTGCGACCAGGGTCGGGGTGACGCTCGCGGCCCGCCGGGCGGCGAGGAAGGCGGCCAGCTCCTGGCCGACGATCGCACGGACCCCGGAGACCGCGACCTCGGCGTCGGTGTCGCGCAGCTCGTCGGAGAGCGTGGTCAGGTTGACCATGGTGACGCCGGGCAGCTCGCCGGCGGCGGCCTCGACGTCGTGCGGCAGCGCCAGGTCGACGATCATCAGCGGCGAGCCGTTGCCGTAGCGGGCCTCCGCCACCTGGTCGGCGGTGAGGATCAGGCCGGTGGCGCCGGTGCAGGAGACCAGTACGTCGGTCGTGGCCAGCTCCGCGGACACCGCGGACAGGTCGACGGATCGGGCGCCGTACTCCTCTGCCAGGCGGTCGCCCTTGGCCGAGGTGCGGTTGGCGACAGTGAGCAACGCACCGGCACGACTTGCGGTCGCGACCGCGAGCGAGGCCAGCGAGCCGGCCCCGACGACCAGCACCCGTTTGCCCGCCACGTCTCCGATGTGGTGCGCCGCACGGTCCAGCGAGGCGGTGACCAGTGAGGGAGCGAGGCGGTCGATGTCGGTCTCGGCGTGGGAGCGCTTGCCGACCCGCAGCGCCTGCTGGAAGAGCAGGTTGAGGGAAGGCCCGACGGTGCCGCCCTCCTGACCGGCGCGCAGCGCCGCACGTGCCTGGCCGAGGATCTGGCTCTCGCCGGCCACCATGGAGTCCAGGCCGGAGGCGACGTTGAACAGGTGGGCGACAGCACCGTCGTCGTAGTGCACGTACAGGTGCGGCAGGAAGTCCTCGGGGTCCTCGCCGGCGTGCTCGCACAGCAACCGGGAGACTGCCTCGACGCTGCCGTGGAAGCGGGTGACGTCGGAGTAGATCTCGACCCTGTTGCAGGTCGCCAGCACGGTCGCCTCGGACACGTGGTCCTCGCCGACCACGTCGTGGGCGAGCTTGTCCGCGGCCTCAGAGTCCAGGGCGAGCCGTTCGAGGACCGCGACCGGGGCGCTCTTGTGGGAGATGCCGACCACCAGGACGCTCATGCGGTTCGCCCCTTGCGGCTCAGCCCGGCGGCCAGGGTGGCCTTGCGCTGCTCGTGGTAGGCGAGGATCTGCAGCTCGATGGACAGGTCGACCTTGCGCACGTCGACCTCCTCGGGCACCGACAGCACGGTCGGCGCGAAGTTCAGCACGCTGTGGACGCCCGCCGCGACCATCTCGTCGCAGACGTCCTGGGCTGCGGCGGCGGGGGTGGCGATCACGCCGATCGCGACACCGTGCTCGCGGACTATTGCGCCGAGCTCGTCGAAGCTGCGGATCTTCATCCCGGCCACCACCTGGCCGTGCCTGCTCGGGTCGGCGTCGAGCAGTGCCACGGTGCGGAAGCCCCGGGAGCTGAAGCCGGAGTAGTTGGCCAGGGCATGGCCCAGGTTCCCGATCCCGACGATCACCACCGGCCAGTCCTGGGTCAGCCCGATCTCACGGGCGATCTGGTATCGCAGGTACTCCACGTCGTACCCGACGCCGCGCGTGCCGTAGGAGCCGAGGTGGGACAGGTCCTTGCGCAGCTTGGCCGAGTTCACGCCCGCAGCGCTCGCCAGCTCCTCGCTCGAGCAGGTCGTGGTGCCGGCCTCGGCCACGGTGCTGAGCGCCCGCAAGTAGACCGGCAGGCGCGCAACGGTCGCCTCGGGGATGCGGGACATGGTCACTGCGAATCTCCACCAGCGTCGCCCCGGGAGCGTGTGGGACCCGTGTCAGAGCGGCGGTTGACCGCCACTTTAGGAGTTTGTGAACGCGGTAACAAACTGAGTCCGACAGGTGACTAGCACATGTGGGATCTCTCACTGTCCACCGGGGGTGGCTCGAGGCACGGTCAGGCCAGTGCCCGGCGCAGCCGCTGCTCGTCCACGCGCCAGAAGTCGTGCCGGGCATCGTCGACCAGGGTCACCGGGATCTCCTCGCCGTACTGCCTGACCAGATCGGGTGAGGTGTTGATGTCGACCTCGTCGTAGGACGTGCCGAGGTCTGCGCAGACCCGCTCGATCACCGCACGTGCGTCGTCGCAGAGATGGCAGCCGGGCTTGGAGTAGAGCCGGACGCGCGCTGACGCAGTGTTCATTGATGACGGAGTGTTCATTCCAGCAGTCCGAGGGCACGGCGTCGCTCCGTGGCACGCAACCGGCCCTTCTGCACCTTGCCGGTGACCGTGTAGGGCAGCTCGTCGACCACGTGGACCAGCAAGGGCCGCTTGAACCTGGCCAGCCGGACCGCACACTGCCGGTTCACCAGGTCAGGCAGCTGTGCAGGGTCGACGCCCTCCCGCGGCCTGACGTAGGCCACCACGGACTCGCCGGTCTGCTCGTCGGCAGCTCCGATCACCGCGACTCCGGCGACCTCCGGGATCTCGGAGATCACCTCCTCGACCTCGACCGGATAGACGTTGAAGCCCGAGACGATGACGAGCTCCTTGAGCCGGTCGACCAGGAACAGGTCACCGGCCCGGTCCAGGAAGCCGACATCACCGGTGGCGTACCAGCCGTCGCCGTCGGGACCGTCGGTTCCGGCGGGCCAGTAGCCGGAGAACAGGTTCGCGCCCCGGATCCAGATCTCCCCCGGGTCGTCACCCTCGGGGTGCCGCCCGCTCTCGTCGACCAGCCGGATCTCGACGCCGGGAAGCGCTGCGCCCACCGAGCCGGGCTGCACGGTCGTGCTGCACAACGTCGAGGTGACCACCGGCGAGGCCTCGGTCAGCCCGTAGCCCTGATGCACGGCTATCCCGGTCGTGGCGGTGAACCAGTCGACCAGGTCGACAGCCAGCGGCGCCGAGCCCGAGAGCGCCAGTCGCACCGGACCGATGCGGTCCTCGAGGTGCTCCACGCTGCGCCAGTAGGCGAAGACCGGCGGAGCTACCGGCAGCACCGTGACCGCTTCGTCCTCGATGATGTCCAGTGCCTCCTCGGGGTCGAACGACTCCACGATCACCATCCGCGCCTGGTGCCGCAGCAGCTGTCCGAGTACCGCGTTGAGGGCGTAGACGTGGAACAGCGGGAGCACGCCGAAGACCACGTCGTTGCCGTGGATCATCGGTGGCTCGACCTCGGCGACCTGCTCGATGTTGGCCAGCAGTGCCCGGTGGCTGAGCATCGCTGCCCGGGGGCGTCCGGACGTGCCGCTGGTGTAGAGGAGCACGGCAAGCGACTCGGGGTCGTCCGGCGCCGGCGTGGGCCGTCCGGTCCGGGCAACCAGGTCGTCCCAGGGGATCTCGTCCGGCTGCGCCTGCGTACCGATGGTGACGATGCGGGCCGGCGACCTGCTCTCATCGCTGCCGCCCGCCTCGGCGACCCCGATGACCGCGACCCGGACGAGGTCGGCGGTGCCGGCGTCGACCAGCACCATCCGCGCTCCGGAGTCGGCGAGCACCCGGACCAGCTCGCCTGTGGTGCTGCGCGGGTTGACGGGTACGGCGACCAACCGGGCCCGGAGCACGCCGAGATAGAACGCGACGAACTCGATCCGGTTGCCGACCGCGATCACCACCCGGTGACCGCCGACCAGCCCGGCGGTGGAGAGACCATGGGCGACGCTGTCGACGAGCGCGTCGAGCTCACGCCAGGTCACGGTCCGCCCGGTCGTAGCCTCGCTCAGCGCGATGCGATCGGGCTCACGCTCCGCGGCCACACCGAGGAGCTGCGCGACGTTCGACTCCATCCGGGGAGTCTGGCACAGGTCGGACCAGGCATAGTCTGTGCCACGTGGCTCCCTGGAAGTCGTCGCGACGGTCGTCACGACCCAACCGCCCGCCGAACCTCTTGCGCCGCTCGTCGATGACCGGTCAGGCATTCGCCGCCAGCGCCGAGGTGGAGACCGCCCTCACGGTCGAGGTGGACCCCACAGCAGCGGCGTTCTTCGACGTGGACAACACGGTGATGCAAGGTGCCTCGATCTTCCATCTGGCGCGGGGGCTGCACCGCAGGAAGTTCTTCACCACCCGCGACATCCTGGACGCCGCCTGGAAGCAGGCCTACTTCCGGGTGCTGGGGGTCGAGGACCCCGAGCACGTCGCCGAGACGAGGGCCGCCGCCCTCGGTTTCATCGCCGGCCACACCGTCAAGGAGCTGGAGTCGCTCGTGGGGGAGATCTTCGACGAGGCGATGGCCTACCGGATCTGGCCAGGCACCCGGGCGCTGGCCCAGCTGCACCTCGACCAGGGCCAGCGGGTGTGGCTGGTCACGGCTGCTCCGATCGAGATCGCCGCGATCATCGCCCAGCGGCTCGGCCTGACCGGAGCCATGGGCACGGTCGCCGAGCACCACAACGGCATCTACACCGGCAGGCTGGTCGGCGAGCTGATGCACGGGCAGGCCAAGGCGGACGCCGTCGCTGCACTGGCGCAGCGCGAGAGGCTGGACCTGTCCCGGTGCTCGGCCTACTCCGACTCCTTCAACGACGTACCCATGCTCGACCTGGTCGGCACCGCGTGCGCGGTCAACCCCGACGCCCGGCTGCGCGACTACGCCAGGCAGCAGGGCTGGCAGATCCGCGACTACCGCACCGGCCGCAAGGCCGCCCGGGCCGGGCTGCTGGGCGCTGCGCTGGCGGGTGCGGCCACCGGCAGCATCGCCGCCGGGGCCGCGGTCAGGCGCAGGATGTCCTGAGCGGCCACCCTCCAGATGGTGAGACGTAGAACCGGTTACCAAGTGGTAGCGCATCTGTGGTCGGCAACTTACTCTGGGTGCGTATGCCCGAAGACCGGTCGGAGGGATCGCATGCGCGGCGACGAGTCAGGCCTTGACGCGCTGCGTCGAGCCCTGGCGGCGGTGCTGGAGAGCCCGCTCACCGCCGGGCCTCCGGCGCTGGTGGGGGTTCCCGACTGCGCTCGACCGACCGGAGACCGGCACCCGGCGCACACCGGGAGGCTGCTGCAGGGCTGGCTGCTCTCCCATGCCACCGACACCACGGGGGTCACCTCAGGCGGCGCAGGCGGCGGACGTGACCGCGACTCCAACCACCACTCGGCCCACGACTCCGACCACGACTTGGCCGCCTCCTCGGCGCTCTACGAGTCCGAGCAGCAGCGGCTGATCGCGCTCGTCGAGCTCGCCCGCAGCGGTGACAAGGATGCGTTCGGGGCCTTGTACGACCACTACCAGACGTCGGTCTACCGGTTCATCTACTACCGGGTCGGCAGCGTCGCGCTGGCCGAGGACCTCACTGGTGAGACGTTCTTCCGGGCGCTGCGCTCGATGAACGGGTTCCGCTGGCAGGGGCGCGACTTCGGCGCCTGGCTGATGACCATCGCCCGCAACCTCACCGTCGACCACTTCAAGTCCGGGCGCGCCCGGCTGGAGTACACCACGGAAGATGTGGCCACCCTCGACTGCGCAACGGAGGGCCCCGAGAGCTCGGTCCTCGCCGCGCTCACCAACGAGGCGCTGCTGGTGGCAGTTCGCAAGCTGCCGCAGGACCAGCAGGACTGCCTGGTGCTGCGCTTCCTCCAGGCGAAGTCCCTTGCCGAGACCGCCGCGATCCTGGAGCGGAGCGCCGGTGCGATCAAGCAGCTCCAGCTACGCGCCGTACGCAACCTGGCGTCCCTGATGCCGGAGAGCCTGCGCGGATGAGAACCGACCCTTCCGCCCCCGTAACCTCAGCCCTCAGAGGCTCGTTGAAGGTCGTACCGAGGGCACTCTTTGAACCGACAGGAAAGCACCGATGACCGCGCTGATCCCGGCTCACCGTCGGGCCGAGAAGTTCGCCGCACTGGTCGACTCCGTGTCGACGGCGGGTGCCAACGGGCGCGAGGTGCAGTTCCTGGAGCTGGTGGGTGCGCTGCGCAGCGCCTCGGCGACCGCTCCGACGCCGCGAGCAGACTACGTTCGCGACCTGCGCGCCAGGTTGCTTGCCGAGGCCGACATCGCCCTGGTCCCGACCGACCGCAAGCTGGTGGTGCCAACGCGCACCGGGCGCCGTCCGCGCCGGATGACTGCCGCCGCCGCCGCGCTGGTCATCGTCGGAGGTACGGCGGGGGTCTCCTTCGCCGCGCAGGGCAGCCTGCCCGGAGATGCGCTCTACCCCGTCAAGCGGGGCATCGAGCAGGTCCACGAGTCGCTCAGCTTCTCCGATGCCGCACGCGGTCGCGATCTGCTGCAACAGGCCGACACCCGGCTGTCCGAGGTCGACCTGATGCTCGGCAACGGCGGCACCGACCAGGCCGTGGCACAGTCCCTCGCCAGCTTCACGGACAGTGCCAGCAGCGGCGCGCGACTGCTGTTCACCAGCTACCAGGCAGACGGGGACGACACGTCGGTGACCAGTGTCCGCGACTTCGCCGGCACGGAGATGGGCGACCTCACGGCTCTCTCCCGGCGCGCTCCGCGGTCCCTTGGGCCCGACTTCGCCAGTGCCGCACAGCTGCTGACCGCGATCGACCAGCAGGCGCGGGTGCTCTGCGCCAGCTGTGGCGCCCGGGCTCCACTCACCGCGCCGAGCGACCTGAGCCTCAGCTCCGAGCAGGTCTCCCTGGACCACCTGCTCTCCGTGCCGTCCCGGACGCAGACCCCGGCCGGCACCGGGGGCGTCGCCGACCCCAGCTCCGAGGCCGCGGCGGCTGCAGGCCCGAGCTCAAGCTCGAGGCACACGGGGAAGAGCCACCACCAGCCGGCGAAGACCGCGCCTCCCGATCTCCGCAGTCTGCCCGGGGGCAGCGACGCGAGTGACCAGAGCAGCACCCCCACCGGACCCGGCAGCGCCCCGTCGGGCAACCTGCTCGGTGGCCTGCTTGACTCGCCCAGCACGGGTGCCTCGACCGGCACGGACCCGGGAGGCCCGGGAAGTCTGGGCGGCGCGGTCAAGAAGACCGTCAAGGACCCAGTCAAGAAGGCCGTCAAGGACCCGGTCAAGCGTCTGGTCAAACAGCTCGGCAGCCCGATCCCCAAGCCCTGACCCGGGTCAGCCGCCGAACACGGACTTGCGCTGCATCAGCAGGCTGTAGAGCGTCTGCTGGATCGTCTCGCGCACCTGGTCGGTCACGTTGAACACCAGCATCGGGTCGTCGGCCGCGCGTGCGTCGAAGGAGTCGGTGCGCACCGGTTCCCCGAACTCGACCAGCCACTTCGAGGGCAGCGGCACCAGGCCCAGCGGACCGAACAGCGGGAACAGCGGCGTGATCGGGATGTAGGGGACACCGAGCAGGCGCGCCAGCGAGGGCACGTTCCCGACCAGCGGGTAGATCTCCTCGGCGCCGACCACCGACGTCGGCACGATGGGCACTCCGGTGCGCATCGCCGCCGACACGAAGCCGCCCCGGCCGAACCGCTGCAGCTTGTAGCGCTCGGAGAACGGCTTGCCGATGCCCTTGAACCCCTCGGGCCACACCCCGACCAGCTCGCCACCACGCAGCATCCGCTCGGCGTCATCGCTGCAGGCCAGCGTGGCGCCGGCCTTGCGCGCCAGCTCGCTGACCACCGGAAGTTTGAAGACCAGGTCGGCGCCGAGCGGGCGCAGGAACCGGCCGGTGTGGTCATGGATGGTTACCCCGGTCATCAGGCCGTCGATCGGCATCGTGCCCGAATGGTTGGACACCATCAGGGCGCCGCCGGCCCGCGGAATGTTCTCGATCCCGCGCACCTCGATCCGGAACCACTTCTCCGCTATCGGGCGCAGCGCGGCCAGGAAGAACCGTTGGGTGACCTCCGCGTCGAAGCCGTACTCGTCGACCACGTAGTCACCGGTGACGCGGCGACGCAGGAAGGCAAGGAACTCGGCCAGGCGGGGCTCCCAGCGGTCGCCGAAGATCTCCTTGGAGGCCGAGGAGAAGGCCGTCAGCCAGTCGATGAGTGGAATGCCGGGTCGGGCGTTCGGGTGCCGGCTGATGGCGCTGGGGAGTACCGGGGTCTCGGGCTGGGGGGTGCTGGCTTCGGCAACCTGCTCAGGCTCGACGGGTTTCGGCTCCAGCTTCGGTTTCGGCCTGGTCCGACGCGGGGCCGGGCCTGTGCCGCCGGCGAGGACGCGGGAGGAGGACGACGGCTTGCTGCTGCCGGAACCACGCCCGGGCTTGCCGCGGGTGCCCAGCGGATCCGTGGCCGAGCCCCCCAGCGGGATCACCTTGGCATCAGCCATCAGTGCCCCCGGCGCTGGTGAGGGCGCCGGCGATGGACCGCTCGACGGCCTCGACCCGGGTCGCGGACAACACGCCCGGCGCCAGCGTCGCACCGAAGTCCGCGAAGGCGGCCTGGGTGCTGTAGCTCGGGTGGTAGCCGAGCGTCGAGCGCATCCGGGTCGTGTCGACACCGCGGCCGAACGAGAGGAAGGCGATCTGCTCGGCAGAGAAGTCGGCGAGCCGGGCCTGCCGGACTGCCGAGCCGAAGGAAGCCATCGCGAAGCCCGGCAGCTTCAGGTTGGGCCGTCCGAGGCGACGGATCGCCTGGGAGAGCATCAGCAGTCCGTCACCTGCGACGTTGAAGGTGCCGTGCACCGGGTTGATGGTGGCGTGCTGCAGCGAGCCGAGCATGTCTTGCTCGTGCAGGAACTGCAGCCGGGCGTCGAAGCCGAAGACGGTCGGGATCACAGGCAGCCTGAAGTACGACGTGATCGGCGAGGTGACCAGCGGACCGATCACGGTGGCGGCCCGGAGCATGGTCACCGTGACGTCGGGGCGGCGGCGTGCGAACCCGCGTACGTAGCTCTCGACCTCCGCCACGTCCTTGGCGAAACCCGCCCTGGCCTGCCGCTTGGGCCTCATGTCCTCGGTGAACATCGCCGGGTCACGGTTGCTGGCCCCGTAGAACGCGGTGCTCGACTTCACCACCAGGTGCTCGAGCGTCGGCGCCTGCTGAGCGGCAGCCAGCAGCTGCATGGTGCCGATGACGTTGAGCTCCTTCATCGACGTACGCCCGCCGGCGTTGCCGGGGCTCGCGACGACACTCATGTGTACGACGGTGTCGACCTGCTCCCGGGCGATCACCTTGGCGATCACCGGGTTGCGGATGTCGACCCGGACGAACTGCACGGTGCCGATGTCGCCGCGTGGCGGGAGCACGTCGACCCCGATCACGCGGTCGACCGCTGGGTCAGCGGTGAGCTGGCGCGCGAACCGGCGCCCGAGGTCCATCGAGACCCCGGTGACCAAGACAACACGACCGCCGACGCGGCTCATGACCAGCGACCCACGACCAGCGACCCGGGACCGGCTACTTGCCCAGACGACGACGCTGCACGCGCGTCTTCTTCAACAGCTTGCGGTGCTTCTTCTTCGCCATGCGCTTGCGGCGCTTCTTGATGACAGAACCCACGGTGGACCTTTCCCGGATGACTTGGAACGACTGCCATGGGCCGGGATCGGCCCGGTGGCGCGCGTCGAGGTCCACAGCCTAACCGGAGGTCGCGAGCCGCCGAAATCGAGTGGTTGCTCAGCCGGTCTGGTAGAAGCTGCTCTTCAAATACTCGTTGACGTCCTGCTCGCTGACCCGGAACGAACGCCCGACGCGGACGGCCGGCAGCTCCCCTGAGTGCACAAGCCGATAGACCGTCATCTTGGAAACTCGCATGACCGAGGCCACCTCGGCCACCGTCAGGAACTTCACCTCCGAGATGTCTCCACTGAGGTTCGAGCTCATGTTCGCACCACTTTCCGTGCACCGGTCCCCGGCTTCCCCACCGGAGATCCTCGTGCTTCGTTGAGGTGAGAATAGGGCCTTGTGTGACTGGTGTGGAAGTAAAAGGTGAAACCCGGACCAGCAGCTCCGGCGGAGCAACGAGGATTTCTCCTCACCAGACCCTGTTCCAGGATAGTCAGGGCATGAAATCCAGCCCGTTGAGCGGGAAAGCCGCCTTTCGGGTGGCTTGGATGGACCGGTCTAGCCAGGTGTCGGGATTGAACCCCTCGGACCAGTCCGCGAAGTCCGGCACCCGGCCGTCCGACATCCCGGTCGGCGCGTCCTGGCCGAGCAGCTCGCGCACGTAGCCACGCCAGTCGGCGGGGGTCTCGGTCGCCGGGTCCAGCGGAGTGCCGGCGACCGCACCGAGCAGGTGCGTCCAGGCCCGGGGTACGACGTCCACCACCGCGTAGCCACCCCCGCCGAGCGCGACCCACCTGCCACCACTGACCTCGTGGGCCAGGTCGTGCAGCGCCAGGTAGGCGGCGCGCTGGCCGTCCACGCTGAGCATCAGGTGGGCCAGCGGGTCCGACATGTGGGAGTCGCAGCCGTGCTGGGTCACCAGCACGTCGGGGGCGAACTCCCGCAGCAGAGGGGGGACGACGGCGTGGAACGCGCGCAGCCAGCCGGCGTCGGCGGTGCCGGGCGGCAGTGCCACGTTGACAGCGCTTCCCTGCGCCTCCGGGCCACCGAGGTCGTGGGCGAAGCCGGTGCCGGGGAAGAGCATCTGGCCGGTCTCGTGCACCGAGATGGTCAGCACCCTCGGGTCGTCCCAGAAGACCTGCTCGACGCCGTCGCCGTGATGCACGTCGACGTCGACGTAGGCGACCCGCTTCGCGCCGTGGGCGAGCAGCCACTTGATCGCCACGGCGATGTCGTTGTAGACGCAGAACCCGCTGGCCCGGTCCGGCATCGCGTGGTGCAGCCCTCCGGCGATGTTGGCAGCGTGCTCGACCTGCCCGGTCCACACCAGCCTGGCGGCCTCGATCGAGGCGCCGACGACGTGCCGCGCCGCCTCGTGCATGCCGGGGAAGGTCGGGTTGTCCTCGGTGCCGAGCCCCATCGACAGCACGACGTCGTCCGGGTCCAGGCTGGTGCGTCGTACCGCCTCGACCAGCTCGGGGGTGTGCACGGTGAGCAGGTCCTCGTCGGTGCCGTGCGGCGCCGGGACCACGGCCAGCCCCCCGGAAGTTCCGTCCGACACCACGCCGAGCTGCCCGGCGAGCTGCATGGTCAGGTCGACCCGGATCGGGTTCATCGGGTGCGTCGGCCCGAAGTTGTAGGACGTCAGCGTCTCGTCGAACACCACGCAGGCACTACAGGCGGACATGCCTGCGACCCTACCGGCGGCCCGGGCCCGATTAGGCTCGGGACCATGGCCGACTCGAACAACGCCCGCGTCGCGGTCTACATCGACTTCGACAACATCGTGATCTCCCAGTACGACCGGGTCTTCGGCGACGGCAAGTGGCGCGCGGACGGCGCCCGCAACCACGGCGCAAGCTCCGGCTCCGACGACCCGGTGGCCAACCGGCTGGCCGAGGCCGAGGTCAACATCGGCGCGGTGCTCGACTACGCGTCCTCCTTCGGGACGGTCGCGGTGTCCCGGGCGTACGCCGACTGGTCCGTCCCGGCCAACGCGGCCTACCGGCAGCAGCTGATGGACCGTGCCGTCGACCTCACCCAGCTCTTCGTCATGGGTGGCACGAAGAACGGCGCGGACATCCGGCTCTCGGTGGACGCGATCGAGGACCTGTTCCAGTACGCCGACCTGACCCACGTCGTGGTCGTCGCCGGAGACTCCGACTACGTCGCGCTCGCCCAGCGCTGCAAGCAGCTCGGCCGGTTCGTGGTCGGCATCGGGGTTGCCAAGTCCACCGGCCGGGCGCTGGTGGCCGCCTGTGACGAGTTCAGCTCCTACGACGACCTGCCCGGTGTCACCCCTCCCGAGATGCCCGCGAAGCCGGCGC
>JBBSVL010000051.1:0-11827 GCA_038233595.1 Propionibacteriales bacterium
CGGTAACCGAAAGGGAGCTTCTTCACACCTGGCCAGGACACCGGCATGCCGTACAAGCAGTGCCGTTTGCCGGTCAGCCGTCCGTCGGCCGCAGCGGGCGCGTTGTCGACGGGTCACCTGCGTGCATGCTCCGGCCCGCGTTGGGTACTCGTCCTTTGGCCCACCACGATGGAGGTCTTCAATGAGTTGGCTCCGCCGACGTCCGGACGGCACCCGTGAGGCCGAGCACCTCATCGACCGGTTGACCGTCAACATCCGGCACGGCCGGTTCGAGCGGTCCCTGTCCGGGCTGACCGCAGTCCCAGCACTGATCACTACCGTCGAGGTGTTCAACGAGCACAACAGAGCCAGCTTCGGCAACAAGTGGATGTGGTCGCCGATCCCGGTCACTCCGCCGGTCGTGATCTCGGGAACCGCAGGGGTGTACAGCAGGCGGCGCTGGCCAAGACCGCTCTGCCGATCACGGCGAGGCTCTACATCGCCGACGGTCTGGCGGGTGAGTACTTCCATGCCCGCGGGGTGGCTCGCAAGCCCGGCAGATTCCCTGCCCGGCAACCAGTGGGGTGATACGAACAGATGACCGGCTTCTTCCCCTGGTGGGTGGTGGTGACCCACTTCCTGAACATCTTCTTCCTGCTGCTGCTGGCCCGCTCGGGCCTTGAGGTGCTCTCCGCCTTCCCGAAGTTCTACTGGCACGACGACTGCCCACCCGGACGGGAGTGGCTGAGACTTTCCAAGAAGATGTACGCCGCCGACTCCCGGAGGTCGTGGACCTCGCTGGACGAGGAGGAGGCCTGGTCCCCGGTGATCGCCCTGCCCGGCAAGAAGAACCTGGGGCTCGGCCGGCACTGGCACTTCATGACCGTGCAGTTCTGGATCCTGACCGGCGCGGTCTACGTCGCACTGGTGTTCGCAAGTGGCTACTGGCACTACCTGGTGCCGCAGCACTGGTCGATCGTGCCGGACTCCATCCGCTCGGCCGGAACCTACCTGCACTTCCAGATCCCGGCCAAGATCCCCGGCCAGCCGTTCGAGCCGGCGCAGAAGCTCACCTACTTCCTGGTGATCTTCGTGCTCGCCCCGTTCCAGATCCTCACCGGCGCTGCGATGTCGCCGACCGTGCTGGCCCGGTTCCCGCGCTACGGCAAGCTGTTCGGGGGCAAGCAGGGTGCCCGCAGCCTGCACTTCCTGGGCCTGGTCGCATTCGCCGCGTTCACCGTGCTGCACACCTTCATGGTGATCATCCACGGCGTACCCAAGGAGTTCGCCTCGATCGTGCTGACGAGCCAGGACGCCGACCGGACCCTGGCCCTGGCGGTCGGGCTCGGCGGTATCGCGCTGATCCTGGTCTTCCACCTGGTCATCAGCGTGCTCTCGCTGCGCTACCGGCGAGCGACTCAGCGGATGCTCGGCTTCATGGTCGACCCCTTCGAGAGAGTGATCTCGCGGATGGCCACCTCCCGGCAGCACTTTCGCCGCAGCGACATCTCCGCCTACCACCGCATCAACGGCTACCCACCCACCGGCGCGGAGTACGAGCAGGTGGCTGCCGACGGCTTCGAGGGCTACCGGCTCTCCGTCGGCGGCCTGGTGCAACGCCCCTTGTCGCTGTCCCTGGCTGACCTGCGCGCGGTGGGCGAGTCCAGCCAGATCACCAAGCACAACTGCATCCAGGGCTGGACCGCGGTCGCCGAGTGGTCGGGGGTCCAGCTGAGCAGCATCATCGAGCTCGCCGGCCCGGCCCCCGAGGCGAAGCACGTCGTGTTCTACGCGATGGACGACAAGGGCCTGACCGAGGGGGAAGGCCGCTACGGGTTCTTCTACGGCACCATCCCGCTCCACCTCGCCAGCAACGCCCAGACGATCCTCGCCCTGGACATGAACGACGCCCCGCTGCCGGTCGAGCACGGCGCCCCTGTGCGACTGCGGCTCGAGACCCAGCTCGGTTTCAAGATGGTCAAGTGGATCGCGGCCATAGAGCTGGTCGAGGACGTCGGCGACATCGGCATGGGCATGGGCGGTTGGCGCGAGGACCAGCAGTACTACGCCAACGCCGCCGGCATCTGACCACCGAATGAACCAGCGCACGGACCCAACCCCGAGAAGACAGGAAAACAGCACATGAGCAGCACCGTCAGCGACTTCATCATCGACCGGTTGATCGAGTGGGACCTGCACCTCTTCTACGGCTTCCCCGGCGACGGGATCGGCGGCTTCGACGGCGCCCTGGAACGCGCCGAGTCCGACGAGAAGGACTTCCGCTACATCCGTCCCACCCACGAGGAGATCGCCGCCTTCATGGCGTGCGCGCACGCCAAGTTCACCGGCGACGTGGGGGTGTGCATCGCCACCTCCGGCCCCGGTGCCGTGCATCTGCTCAACGGTCTCTACGACGCGAAGATGGACAGCCAGCCGGTCGTCGCGATCGTGGGTCAGCAAGGATTGGTCTCGTTGGGTAGCCACGCCCAACAAGAGGTCAACCTCGAACGCGTCTTCGCCGATGTCGCCGGTTACGTCGAGACCGTGACCGGGGGGATGCACGCGCAGATGGTCGTGGACCGCGCAGTGCGGATTGCGCGCGCCGAACGCTGTCCGACGGTGGTGATCCTGCCCGCAGACGTCCAGAACATGGACTTCGAGGAGCCCGCGCTGGAGCACTGGGTCTCCCGCACCGGGGTGGGTCACGCCTCCACCGACCTGACGCCACCAGAGGTGGAGCTTCGTCGTGCGGCCGAGGTTCTCAACGCCGGGAGCAAGGTCGCGATGATGGTCGGCGAGGGCGCCAGGGGTGCCACCGACGAGGTGATCGCTGTGGCTGAGCGGCTCGGTGCCGGCATCATCACCGCTCTGCTGGGCAAGGACGTCGTACCCGGTGACCTGCCCTACCACAGCCAGCAGCTCGGTCTGCTCGGCTCGAGACCAAGCTACGACATGATGCAGGACTGCGACACGCTGCTGATGGTCGGCAGTAACTACCCCTACGCCGAGTTCCTGCCCAAGACGGGGCAGGCGCGCGGGGTCCAGATCGACCTGACGTCGCGGCACCTGAGCCTGCGTTACCCGATGGAGGTCAACCTCGCGGGTGACGCCAAGGCCACCCTGACCGCGTTGCTGCCACTCCTGGAGCAGCAGGACCTCGGCTGGCAGGAGCAGGTCGTCGAGGGGATGAAGGAGTGGAACGACGTCACCGAGCGGGAGGCCATGGTCGAGGCCGACCCGATCAACCCGCGCTACGTCTACCACCTGCTCAACGAACGGCTGCCGCACAACAGCATCGTCACGGCCGACGCGGGCTCCACAGCCGACTGGTACGGCCACCACATCAAGCTCGGCCGGGACATGAGCGGGAACCTGTCCGGGATGCTCGCCTCGATGCTGGCCGCGATGCCCTACGCCGTCGCCGCGAAGTTCGCACACCCCGACCGTCCCGTGGTCTGCACCATCGGCGACGGCGCCTTCCAGATGCTCGGGATGAACGAGCTGCTCACCGTCAAGCGGCACTGGAAGACCTGGGCGGACCCACGCTTCATCGTCCTGGTGCTGCACAACGACGATCTGACCCAGGTCTCGTGGGAGATGCGCGAGGTCGGTGATCCGCGCTGGGACACCTCCCAGCTGGTGGAGGACATGGACTACGCCGGGTACGCCGAGCTCCTCGGCCTGCGTGGGATCACCGTGGACAAGCCGGACCAGGTCGCTGATGCCTGGGACGCCGCGTTCACTGCAGACCGGCCCGTCGTCCTCGACGTGCACACCGACGCCAACGTGCCACCGCTGCCGGCCCACATCTCCTTCGCCGAGGCAAAGGGCTTCCTCGCCACGCTGGGCAAGGGCGACCCGGCCGAGGGGCCGGTGATCCGCAACTCGCTCCGTGCCGTCGGCGCCGAGCTGTTCGCCAACGCCAAGGACAAGCTGTCCCGCGACAAGGACTAGGGCACACTGCCTAGGTCTCACCGTCCCCCCGGGCACCTACCCGGGGGGATTGGCCGGGCACTCCGCTGGCCTACTTGACCGAGCCCGCCATCACGCCCTGGACGAAGTAGCGCTGGAAGGCCAGGAAAACGGCCAGGGGGACGATGAGCGACACGAAGGCGCCCGGCGCCAGGATGTCGATGCTGCTGCCGAACTGTCGGGTCTGACTGGCCAGCGCGACCGTGATCGGTTCGCTGGAAGCATCACTGAACACAAGCGCGACGAGCAGGTCGTTCCAGACCCAGAGGAACTGGAAGATGCCGAGGGACGCGATCGCCGGCATGCCCAGGGGCAGGATCACCTTGAAGAAGACCTTGACCTCGCTCGCGCCGTCCATCCGGGCGGCCTCCATCAGGTCGCGCGGGATGCCGGCGAAGTAGTTGCGCAGCAAGAAGATCGCGAACGGCAGCCCGAAGCCGACGTGGAAGGCGATGACGGAGATGATCGTGCCGGAGATCCCGATCAGCCCGTACAGCTTCACCACCGGGATCAGCGCGATCTGGATCGGGATGACCAAGAGGCCCACCACGAGCAGGAACAGTGCGTCGCGTCCGGGAAACTCCAGCCAGGCGAAGGCATAGCCTGCGGCCGACCCGATCAGCACCACCAGGATCGTGGCGGGCACGGTGATCTCCACGGTGTGGACGAAGCTGGAGACCAGCGTGCTGTTCTCGAGCACGGCCTGGTAGTTCGCCACGGTCAGCTGAGCCGGGTGCACGACCGCGTCCCACCAGCCGCCGTTGGCGTACTGCGCGGGGTTGCGGAAGGACTCCACCAGCAGACCGAACGTCGGGATGAGCCACAGCAGCGCGACCACCATCAGGAACGCCCGCAGGAAGCCCCCACCGGTGCGGGCGACGATCCGGGCGGGCAGGCTCCGGTTGATCGCACCGGTGACGAGGTCAGAGCTCGCGACGGTCATTGCTCGGCCTTCCTGAAGTTGCGGATCTGGAAGATCATCGCCGGGATCACCAGGACCACCAGCAAGATGCCCACTGCGCTGGCGGCTCCGAAGTTCTGGTTGCCGTACTCGGTGTAGAGCTGTACCGCGAGCACGTTGGCGTACTTCGCGTTCCCGCCGGCCGGCTGCTGCATCACGAAGACGATGTCGAAGATCTTCAAGACGTTGATCAGCATGGTCACGAAAACCACCAGCAGCACCGGCGTCAGCAGCGGCATGGTGACCCGGCGGAAGACCTGCCACTCGGTCGCGCCGTCGATCCGGGCCGCCTCGAGGGTCTCGCGCGGCAGCGCTGACATCCCCGCGGCCAGCAACACCATCGCAAAGCCCGCGTAGATCCACAGGTAGGCCACGATGATCGCCGGAGTGATCAGGGTCGGCCCGAGCCACGAGACCCCGGCGTACGGGGTGGCGAAGTCGCTGTGCGGCAGAACAAGCTGGAAGCTTCCCGAGGACAGGCGAGGGAAGCTGAACGTGCCGTCGGCGGCGGTCGTGGTGGTGGCCACCACCTTGCCCGACCGCACCGCCTGCACGCTCAGGCCCGGGATGCCGAGCTCACCCTTGTCGATCGTGCCGGGCGTACCGCCACCACCTAGCTTGAAGTCGTTCCACAGCGTCCCCGACAGGCCGCTTCCGGATCGGGGCTGTGCCGCCGGCTTCGCCTGGGCCGGTGGATGGGTCAGGGCCAGGCCGGTGACCGGCAGCAACGCCGGCTCACCCGGGGAGACGCCTTCGACGGTGTGGTAGCCGGCATTGGCGCTGCCGGTGAGCGTCTTGTCGTTGGCCGGGCGTAGCTGCGGGAAGGAGGAGCTGGGGCTGAACGTGTCGTGGATGCCGGTGAGCGCCGCGTTGCCCAGGCCCTCGCTGGGCTGGTCGACGTAGATCAGCGACCAGGTGATGCCCGCGGCCAGGAAGGAGATCGCCATCGGGGTGAACACGATGATCTTGAACGCAGAGGCCCACCGCACCCGTTCGGTGAGCACCGCGAAGATCAGTCCCAGGATGGTCACCAGCGCGGGGACCACGACCACCCAGATCACATTGTTCTTGAATGCCTCCAAGGAGTCGGACTGGGTGAAGATGTGGGCGTAGTTGTCGAGCCCGGCGAACGAGGTGGCCTGCCCGGCCGGGCCGTCGCCGAAGAAGCTGCGGATGATCGTGTAGACCAGCGGGTAGAGCACGATCGCGGCCAGCCAGATCGCGGCTGGGAACAGGAAGAGCCCGGACACCCAGCGTGACTCACCGGGCAGCCTGGCCTTGCCGGCCTGCTCGCCGCTTGCCTCTCCGCCAGGTGGGCGGGCAGGGTCGGCGGCGAGCAGGTCGGCGTCACCGGGCATGAGCATGCCTGGTCAGCATCGGCAACTCCTACTTGTAGGCGGCTGCGGCGTCCTTCTCCAGCTGTTGTTGGGCTGCCTGGACATCACCGTTGACCAGGAAGCTCTGCAGGTCGGCCCACTCACCCTTGTTGGGAGTGCCGCCGAAGTCGGCAGGCGTCTGGTCGGACATGTCGAACCGGAAGTTGTTGCCGACCTTGACCATGTCCTGGGCCAGCTGGGCCGAGGTCTTGTCGTTGTAGGACGTCGTGTCGACGTTCTTGTTCACCGACAAGAAGCCGCTGCCCGTGGTCGAGACGAGTGTGGTCGCGGCCTCCTTCCCGGCCAGGTAGCCCAGGAACTGTGCAGCCGCCTTGTTCTTGGTGAACGCACAACCGAAGTCACCCGCCGCCTCGACCACCGGTGCGGAGCCGTTGACCGACGGGAACGGGAACACCTTGGCATCCACGCCGACCTTGGCGGGCAGCTTGTCACCGGCGATCGTGGTGGCCACGAAGCTCGCCTCGTAGACGACCGCCGAGGTCGGGTTCGCCTTGAACACGTTGTCCACCGATGAGGTGAACGGCACCTTGACGGCCGCTGCTGGCGAGCCGATGAGCTGCTTGTCACCCCAGATCTGCTTCAGCGTCTTCAGCGCCGTCGCGACCGACGGGTCGGTCCACTTGATCTTGTGCTGGGTCAGCTGGTCGTACTTCGCCAGCCCGGCGGTGCGCAGGTAGACGTTCTCGAACCAGTCGGTCAGCGTCCAGCCGTCACCCCCACCGACGGAGATCGGCACCTTCACCCCGGATGCGGACAACGTCTTGGCGGCCTTGATCATCTCGTCCCAGGTCGCAGGGGGTGTGGAGATGCCAGCGTTGTCGAATGCCTTGGTGTTGTACCAGACGGTGGACTTGTTGGAGGCGTCGACCGGGACGCAGTACATCTTCCCGTTGTAGGAGCCCAGCTTGCCCCAGTCGGAGGCGAAGTTGTCCGCCACGACCTTCTGGGTGTCGGTCGAGACCGGGAAGACCTTGTTCGACTTGGCGTACTGCGCGATCGCGCCGGGGAGCGACAGGACCGCGATGTCCGGGGGGGTGCCGCCGGCCACCTTGGTCCCGAGCACACCGGCCTCGTTGCCGCCGGCGGCCGGAGTGTAGTGACCGGTGGCGCCGGTCTTCTTGTCGAAGGCGTTGATCACGGCCTCGAAGGCAGCCTGCTCGCCGCCGGTCCACTGTCCGAGGATGGTGAAGGACTGCCCCTTCAGGTCACCGCCCGCGGAGCCTGTCTTGTTGCCGCTGCTGCTGCTGCTGCTGCTGCTCGAACTGCCGCATCCGGCCATCGAGACCAGCGTTACCGACGCGATGACGCCGATGAACATGTTTCTCTTGCGATGCAACACGATGTGCCTCCTCCTGAGAGTCTTCAGTTGTCGTGGCTCAGTCGTCGTGGCTGGGTGGTCACCACTGGGGTGTCGCCCTGGGTTGTCGCGGCTGGGTCGTCCCAGATCGCCAGCCCGGTGTCGGGGTCGAAGAAGTGGATCGTGTCGATGGCCAGGGCCATCGTCACGTCCTGGCCGATGCGCACCGTGCTGCGCGGGTTGAAACGGGCGATCACCAGCGTCTGGTCATCCGTCGGCCCACCCGGCTCGGACTCCTTACCCAGCTCGGCCAGGTCCTCGACATCTGGCGGCGCCCCGGCCGAGGTGGACACGTGGACCATCAGGTCCGATCCGAGCGGCTCGACCAGCCTCACCACACCCGGCAGGGTCGCGCCCGCTGCGGGTTCGCCGAGCGCGGCGTCGTCGATGTTCTCCGGACGGATCCCCACGACCAGCGCACGGTCGACGCACGAGGAGAGTGCGGGACGTTCCTCGAGCACCTTGTCCGGGATGGCGAGCGTCATCTCCCCGATCTCGAGGTGGTGCCCGGCATCGTCGCGACGAAGGGTGGCCGACAGGAAGTTCATTGCGGGTGAGCCGATGAAGCCTGCCACGAAGAGGTTGTCGGGGTGGTCGTAGAGCACCTGAGGCGGCGCGATCTGCTGCAGCACGCCCTTCTTCATCACCGCAACGCGGTGTCCGAGGGTCATCGCCTCGGTCTGGTCGTGAGTGACGTAAACGGTGGTGACTTTGAGATCACGCTGCAACCTGCCGATCTCGGCACGCATCTGCACGCGCAGCTTGGCGTCGAGATTGCTCAGCGGCTCGTCCATCAAGAAGGCCTTGGGCTGGCGGACGATCGCGCGCCCCATCGCGACGCGTTGACGCTGCCCACCCGACAGGTTGCGTGGCTTGCGGTCCAGGTGCTCGGTCAGGCCGAGGATGGCGGCGGCCTCCTCGACGCGGGAGTTGAGCTCGTCCTTGGGCACCTTGCGCAGCTTGAGGCCGAAGCCGATGTTGGCGCGCACGTCCAGGTGCGGGTAGAGCGCGTAGGACTGGAACACCATGGCGACGTCGCGGTCGCGGGGCGGCACGGTGTTGACCAGCTGGTCGCCGATGCGCAGCTCGCCCTCAGTGATGCTCTCCAGCCCGGCGATCATCCGCAACGCGGTGGTCTTGCCACAGCCTGAGGGGCCGACGAAGACCAGGAACTCGCCATCCTCCACATCGAGGTTCAGGTCCGTCACGGCGCGGGTGCCGTCGGCGTACACCTTGCCAAGGTGCTGCAGAGACATCTGGGCCATGCCTGTACCTCCAATTCCCGACGTCGGAACAACACTCACCGTCCCCAGCCACACTAGCCATGACCGGACCGTGATGGCCTTCCAGTTGCCCAAACGTTATGGGCGCAGACCCAGCGGCTGCGACCACCGGGCGAACCCGGGGATCCGCGTGCGGGCGGCCGGGGTTGCAGAAGGATGTCGCCGTGGTCGCTGCCGGCGCGTCGCCGGTTCGAGTCCCGGGCGGGCCGGTGTGTCTTCACCGTCCTGGTCACCGTCCTGGTCACCGTCCTGGACGCGGCGGCCCGGTGTGCTGACACCTGACCGGCACCTGGCTCGTCGCCTGACGTCCTCCGCTCAGCCCGGGTGTGGGCAGCGGGCGATCACGCTCCCCACGTGTCGGAACTCCTCGTTCGTGTCGACCTCGGGATCTATGCCCTCCTGGAAGAGGACGATGATGTCCGAGCCGCCGAACTGAAAGTAGCCGAACTCCTGCCCCTTGGTCAGGGTCCGACCCGCGACAGCGGTCAGGTTGACTGAGGCGACGTGCGACATGCCGACCGCCACAACGGCGACGACGCCCACGTCACCCTGGCCCGAGCCTGAGGTGTCTATGGTGACGAATCCTCGGGTCTGGGAGAACTCGTAACCGCTCTGGGCGCTGTCCTTGGACTGGAACTGATGATCCTGCAGGTCCACCTGCATGAAGACCTTGCCGGTGATCACCGAGCTCTCCTCGACCGTGCCGGCCACGGGGACATGGAAGCGGTGGTAGGCCGACGGGGGAAGCATGTAGTGCACGAACGTCCCGTTGGCGAACGCGTCGGCGTATCGGCTCCCCTCGAGAAGCTGCTTGATGTTTCCGTAACGATGCGTTCCCTTGATCGTTGTCGCCGGGATGTTCGACTCGTCATCGATGTCGAACCGTTGCCGGTAGCTACAGTCCGCGGGTGAGGTGACGATCCCGTTGTCGGTCGGCTCCGCGATCGGCCTCAGACCAGCGTTGAGCTCGCGGGCGAAGAACTGGTTGAAGGTCTGCCAGCCACTCGGCATGTTCGGCCGCCCGTCGATCATCGACTCCTCGACGGTGTACTCCGGCGCATCATCGATGAAGGAACGCAGCACCTCGTCATCGAAGGAGTCTGGACTGTCGAGGAACGCACCCCACTGACGCGCGAACGACGTGAGCCAGACTCGGAAGGCATCGGAGTTCTGCACGACCGACGACTCGTCCGCGCCGACCTGCTGGTCGACCAACCAGAAGAAATGCGCTAACCGGTCACTGACCTCCTTGGCATAGCGCTCCTTGGGAGCAGACACCTGCCACGCCTTGGCGTCAGACTGGCGCGGGACCCAGCGGATGAACCCCAGCAGGTACTCGTCATACGCCGCCAGGTCCTGAGGCCAGTCGAGCGCATCGAAGAGGTCCGCCTCCAGGTCCACCTCTGCGCGCTGCCGGGCCTCAAGCAGGGACTTGCTGAGCAAGGTGCGCAGCCCACCGTCATCGGCCGCCAGGATGTCGTGCAGCTCGTGCAGTATGCGGTCGGGATCGTGCTGCATGCAGTTCTCCTTCCATGAATGGACGCCAGGCCGGTCAGAGACCCGGGCGGCGCGGGACACGTAGTCCGGGCCACTCGCCGTACCCACTTCCGCGCGGATCATGTACTCGTCATCGATGACCAGCACCCGGCATTGGCGTCCCAGCACGGCCGATGAATCAGCGTGTACAAATGGGGGATGAGCTTGCACTCGACCCATGTCCTCCGTGAGTACGCCGTGGTCGCAGACGGATGGCGCGGCATCGTCATCGGTCCACGCGGCGACATCGCCTGGATGTGCCACCCTCGCTGGGACAGCGACGCGGTGTTCTCGAGCCTGGTGGGCGGACCGGGCGTCTACTCGGTGACTCCCTACGACGCCGAGTACGTCTGGGGCGGCTCCTACGAGACCGGCTCCTTGATCTGGACCAGCAGATGGGTGACGACTGCAGGCGTCGTCGAGTGCCGAGAGGCACTCGGTTATCCCGGAGACCCTCATCGTGCGGTGATCCTGCGAAGGCTCCGCTGTGTCGAGGGTCGGGTCAGGGTTCGGGTGGTCCTTGACGTGCGCGCCGGTTTCGGCGCGCGGACGATGACGGACCTCGCCAAGGACGGCCCGGTGTGGACGGGCACCTCCGGGGAGCTGAGACTGCGCTGGAGCGGGGCCGACGACGCGACGCGACGCGACGGCCGGTTGGTGATGTTCTTCGATCTCGCCGCAGGCGACCAGTACGACCTGGTGCTGGAGCTGAGCGACCGCGCCCTGCCCGGGGAAGGAGTCCACCCCGACCAGGCCTGGGACGAGACCGCGAACGCCTGGTCCGCTGCGGTGCCGGAGTTCCGCACCAGCGTTGCACCACGCGACTCCCAGCACGCCTACGCAGTGCTGCGCGGGTTGACCCGGCCGGGGGGTGGGATGGTGGCTGCGGTCACCACATCCCTGCCCGAGCGCGCGGACGCCGGCACCAGCTTCGACTACCGGTACTCATGGATTCGTGACCAGTGCTTCGCGGGCCAAGCGGTGGCTGCAGACGGGGCGCACCCGGTACTCGACGATGCGGTCGCTTTCGTGTCCCAGAGGCTGCTCGAGGACGGGCCGGACCTCTCTCCCGCCTACGACGTGGAAGGCGGCTCGATCGCAAAACAGCGCAAGCTCGATCTTCCGGGCTACCCGGGCGGAGAGGTGCGCATCGGGAACTGGGTACGGCGCCAGTTCCAGCTCGACGCGTTCGGGGAGGCGCTGTTGTTGCTCGCGGCCGGGGCTGGTCACGATCGTCTCGACGTGCCGGAGTGGCGCGCGGTCGAGGCGGCAGTTTCGGCGATCGAGCAACGCTGGGGCGATCAGGGCGCAGGGATCTGGGAGACCCACGCAGATCACTGGA
>JBBSVL010000052.1:0-11815 GCA_038233595.1 Propionibacteriales bacterium
GCTGCGGGATCGCGGCCTGCGGCGTACTGCACCGGACCAGACGGCCGAGTCGCTGCTCCGCGGCGCCCACGCCTCGGCCGTCCTCGCCGGGTCGTCGGCGACGGCCGACCAGGTGCGCGAAGGCACCGGTGACGAGGTGGCACAGGCGGCGGTCCGGATGAGTACGTCGTTGCTGTCGCTGGTGCCGGTGGTGGAGCGGTCCCCGTTGCAGGTCTTCGCCCGGCTGCACGTGCTGGCGTCCGGTTCGGGGAGCGGCGGTCGCCCGGTCTCCGCGGAAGCGGCCACCAGGATGTCCGGGCTGGCGGCCACGTTGACGGCGACCACGTCGGCGCCGGCGCTCGTGGTGGCCGCGCTCTCGCATGCGGAGATCGCGACCGTCGCCCCCTTCGCGTCCTACGACGGGCTGGTGGCCCGGGCGGTCGAACGGCTGGTGCTGGTCTCGCGGGGTGTCGACCCGGCTTCGCTCGTCGTACCCGAGGCCGGGCACCTGGCACTGCGCGCGGAGTACGAGTCGAACCTGCGCGCCTATGCGACGGGCAGCCCGGGTGGACTGCACGCCTGGTTGCTGTACGCCGCCGAGGCGCAGGCGCGCGGTGCGGAAGCCAGCCCGCTGGCGCACCGAGCCTGACACCAGGCCACAGGACACAAGAAACGGCACCGACGTCAGCGGACATCGGTGCCGTTCATGACACACGTGAAACCGGGCTACCAGGCGTGCGTTTTCTAACTGCTGCTCCGAGAAGTTCCCGGTGGCAAGCACCCTGTAGGAAGGGTAGATCGCCGCGTGGGTACCTGGTCTCGTGTGACGTCTGTTGAGTTCTTGTCTTCATTTGTAGCCCCTCCCGGGCCGTCCGACAAGGGCTGAGCGGGACCTACCGGAAGTACGTCAGGTGTTGTGGCTGCGGCGCCGGGCGCTGGCCCAGATCGTGCCACCGACCGCGACCGCGCCACCGACCGCAAGCGCCGTGAGGGTAGGTTTCGCCGCTGGCAGCCGGACCCGGCCACGGAGCCCGACCGGCTTGTCGAAGAGCAGCACCGGCCAGTCGCGCTCCCGGGCGATCCTGCGCAGCTCCTTGTCCGGGTTGACCGCATGCGGGTGCCCGACCGACTCCAGCATGCTCACATCGGTGACCGAGTCGCTGTAGGCGTAGCTGCGGGCCAGGTCGTAGCCGCGTTTCCGGGCCAGGTCGGTGACGGCCTTGGCCTTGTTCTCGGCGTAGGCGTAGAAGGAGATCTCCCCGGTGTAGCGGCCGTCCTGCACCTTCAGCCGGGTCGCGACGACGTGGTCGGCGCCGAGCATCTCCCCGATCGGTTCGACGACCTCCGAGCCCGAGGTCGACACGATGATCACGTCGCGGCCGGCCGCGTGGTGCTCCTCGATCAGGTCGACCGCCTCGGCGTAGACGAGCGGGTCGACAACGTTGTGCAGAGTGTCGGCGACGATGTCGCGCACGGTCTGCACGTCCCAGCCGGCGCACAGCGTCGACATGAACTGCCGCAGCTTCTCCATCTGGTCGTGGTCCGCGCCCCCGACGAGGTAGACGAACTGGGCATACGCGCTGCGCAGCATCGCCCCCCGCGTGATCAGTCCGCCCGCCTGGAACGGCCGCGAGAAGGCCAGCGTGCTCGACTTCGCGATGATCGTCTTGTCGAGATCGAAGAACGCGGCCGTCGGGCGGGCCAAGGAAGCCATCGGGCCAGTTTAGGGATCCGCCGCAGGCCGGGGCGTCCGTTTGACGGACACAGGCAGTCGTGGCGGCGGCCTTCTCCACAGCTGCGCGTACGGCGCCCCCGCGGCGAGTGGCCTCGCGGCACCGTCGAGCCATGACTGGACAGCGGACCCTCCTGGTGACCGACGATGAGCTGCTGCTCGAGGACCTGCTCCGGCTCTCGGCCGCGGCCGGTGTCGTCCTGGACGTGGCGCACGACGTCGGGTCTGCGTTGCGGGAATGGTCCACGGCCGGACTGGTGCTGGTGGGGGCGGATCTGGCGGACGCGCTCGCGCGAACGGGTCCGCCGCGCCGCGGCCGGGTGCACGTGGTCGCGCGCGGGCCGGTCCCCGACCTGCTGTTCCGGGTGGCGCTCGGCCTCGGTGCCGAGGATGTCACCGAGCTGCCGAGGTCGGAGACCTGGCTGGTCGAGACCCTCACCGACGTGGGTGACGGAGGTGCTTCGCGTGGTGTGACGATCGGCGTGCTGGGCGGTTCCGGCGGGGCCGGGGCCACCGTCTTCGCCGGCGCCCTCGCGGTCACCCTGGGCAAGTCCTGGCGCACCCTTCTCGTGGACGCAGATCCGCTCGGGGCGGGCATCGACCGGGTCCTCGGGATGGAGGCGCTGGACGGCATCCGGTGGAATGCGCTGAACAACACCACCGGTCGGCTGAGCGCCCGGTCGCTCCGTGACGCGCTGCCGCACCGAGGCGGCGTGTCGGTGCTGACCTGGGCCGGGGACCGGTCCACGGGACTACAGGCGTTCGCGGTGCGTGAGGTGCTCTCCGCCGGTCGACGCGGCCATGACGCCGTCGTGCTCGATCTGCCCCGGCACCCCGGTCAGGTGGTCGAGGAGGTGGTCTCGCGCTGTGATCATCTGGTGCTGCTCTGCGGGGTCACGGTGCCCGCGGTCACCTCGGCGTCACGGGTGGCCGAACGGTTGACGGGGGTCTCGTCGGCCGTCCACCTGGTGGTCCGCGGCAGTGGTGGCCTCGAGCCTGCCCAGATCGCCCGGGTGCTGCGGATGCCGCTCGCGGCCGCGATGCCCGACCAACGCGGTCTCGACGAGGCGGTCGACCTCGGCGCCGGTCCGATCCGGTCCCGGCGCGGCGTGCTTGCCCGGTCAGCGCGGCTGGTGGCGGGCCGGGTCGTGCAGCCGGCCGCACTGGTGGCATGAACACGCCGGCAGGAGCGCACGACGACGTCCTGGAGCAGGTGCGTGACCAGCTGGCGCGCGACGGTTCGCCGCTCACCCCGGAGCGGGTTGCCGGTGCGCTGCGCCAACACGGCCGGCCCGTCGGTGACGCGACGGTGCTGGCGGTGCACGATGCGCTGCGTCGCGACGTAGTCGGTGCGGGGCCGCTCGCACCACTGCTGCGGACTCCGGGTGCCACCGACGTCCTGGTCAACGGGCCCGATCGGATCTACCTCGACCGCGGGCGGGGGCTCGAGCTCACCGGGGTGCGTCTCCCCGACGACGAGGCGGTGCGCCGGCTGGCGCAGCGGCTGGCGGCCTCTGGTGGCCGGCGCCTCGACGACGCCACGCCGTACGTCGACCTGCGACTGCCCGACGGCACCCGGTTCCACGCGGTGCTCGCTCCGGTCTCCCGGCCAGGCACGGTGCTGTCGCTACGGGTGCCTCGCGCGCGGGCGTTCACGCTCGCCGAGCTGGTGGCGGAGGGGGCGGTGCCGGACGACGGGGCCTGGTTGCTGCGTCGGATCATCGAGTCGCGGCTCGCGTTCGTGGTGAGCGGCGGCACCGGTTCGGGCAAGACCACCCTGCTCAACGCGCTGCTGTCCTTGGTCGACGCCGGTGAGCGGCTGGTCCTGGTCGAGGACGCGAGTGAGCTTCGGCCCGAGCATCCGCACGTGGTCGCCCTGGAGGCCAGGCCTCCCAACGTCGAGGGCGCCGGGGAGATCACCCTGCGCACCCTGGTGCGGCAGGCGCTGCGGATGCGCCCGGACCGGCTGGTGGTCGGCGAGGTTCGCGGTGCTGAGGTGACCGACCTGCTTGCCGCGATGAACACCGGGCACGAAGGCGGATGCGCCACCATCCACGCCAACTCTGCGGCCGACGTACCAGGTCGTATCGAGGGCCTCGCCCTGGCCGCGGGAATGCCGCTGCCGGCGGTCCACAGCCAGCTTGCGTCCGCTCTCGACGTGGTGATCCACCTGGGCCGTGGGCCGGACGGGCGTCGCGCGGTCCGGGAGATCGGCACCCTTCGGAGAGAGGACGGGACGGCGGTCGTGAAGCCCGCGGTCAGCTTCGTCGACGGGGCGGCAGTGACCCATCCCGCGGCGGAGGCTCTCCTCGAACGGCTTGGCCGGTGACGCTGGTCGTCGCTGTCACCACGGGTCTGGTCGCAGCCCTGCTGCTACCGACCCCGTCGGTCCTCCAAGATGTCGCGCACACCGGGTCGGGACACGTCCCGGTGCCGCTTGTCGTGCTGGTCGCCGCTGCGGTGGTGGGGGTCGCCGTGCTGCACGGGCGGCAGCTGGCGCTGGCCGGGATCGCGCTGCTGGTGCTCGTGGCCGTGAAGGCGCTCCTCGCGCGCGAGCGGGCGGCGCGGGCGGCCGACGTCAGCGCCGGGCGGGTGATGGAGTTCTGCGAGTCGGTGGCCGCCGAGCTGGTCGCAGGTCAGCCCCCGCACCGCGTGCTGGAACGCTCGGGCGAGGAGTTTCCCGAGTTCAGCGGCGTCGCCACTGCGGCACGTCTCGGCTCCGACGTACCCGACGCGTTGCGCCGGCTCGCGACACTCCCTGGCTGCGGGGACCTGCGCCTCGTGGCTGCCGCCTGGCAGGTCGCCCACAGGTCGGGCTCGGGTCTGGCGGCCGCGCTGGAACAGGTGGGGCGCACCATCCGCGAACGCCGCCGCACCTCTCGCCTGGTGGCTGCCGAGCTGGCGGCCGCCCGAGCGACGGCCCGGATGATGGCCGCCCTGCCGCTGCTGTTCGCGGTGGCCGGCTCCGGCCTGGGAGTTGACCCGCTGGCCTTCCTGACCGGCACGGCAGCTGGTGTCGCCTGCCTGGCAGCCGGGCTGGGCCTCTCCTGGGCGGGGCTGGCGTGGTTGCAGCGCATCGCCGACGCGGTGACCGGATGATCAGATGACCGGGATCCTGGTCGCCGGCCTCACGGGTGCGGCCCTCGCGCTGTGGCTGCGTCCCCGACGTCACCTGGCCCGGGCGCCGGTTCCTTCCGGCGCTCCGGACGACCGGGCTCTGCTCGCCCGGCTGCGCCCGGTGCTCGTCGTGACCGGCGGCCTCGGTGCTGCTGTGTTCCTGGGCGGCCCGGTCGGTGTGCTCGGTGGGCTGGTCGCGAGTCTGCTCGTCTGGCGGACGCTCGGCCGGGTGGAGAGTCCGCAGGTGGTGCGTCGCAGGCTCCAGCTCGAGCGCGACCTTCCGGGGGCTGTCGACCTGCTGTCCGCGGCGTTCGCGGCCGGTGCCGCTCCGGTGTCGGCGCTCGGCCTGGTGGCCGAGGCGCTCGGTGGCCCGGTGGGTGCGGAGCTGGCCGCGCTGCGGCACCGGCTCGAGCTGGGGGCCGACCCGGGACGCGTATGGCGCGACGTGGCCGCCCACCCACAGCTCGGCCCGCTGGGCCGAGCCCTGGCCCGGGCCCACGAGAGCGGCTCCTCGGTCACGACCGCGGGCGAACGGCTCGCGGGGGAGCTGCGCGCCCGGTCCCAGGCCGAGGTCGAGTCCCGTGCCCGGAGCGTGTCGACGAAGGCCGCGGTGCCGCTCGGGGTCTGCTTCCTGCCTGCGTTCGTGCTGCTCGGCATCGTGCCGCTGATCGCCGGCCTGGTCACCTCGATGCGCCTTCTCGGGTGACAGCTCGTGTCCACAACTGCTTGGTAGGCGCCGTTCTCCACCGGTGCCGAAACGCTGCGGCAACCGGAGCCGATTCGCGAGAAAACTCAGCCCTGCAAGCCCGAACCCAAGCGTCCGGCCCGGCCGGAGAACACGAGGAGCTCAGATGAACAACACGCCCCACACCGCGGTCCGTGACGAGGCCGGCACGACCACAGCCGAGTACACGGTGGTCACCGGTGCAGCCTGTGGATTCGGCGCCCTGCTCTTCAAGCTGCTCACCAGCGAGTGGGGGCAGAAGCTTCTGGAGACCGCGTTCCGTTCGATCCTCAAGCTGCTCGGGTTCTGAGGCCAGGGTGTCTGGGATGCCCACGCCGCCCAACCTGCCCAACCTGCCCCGACCGCGTCGCCTCGACGAACGAGGCACGGTGACGGCGGAGGCCGCGGTGGTGCTCCCGATGATCCTGCTCTTCACGGTGGGGATGGCCTGGCTGGTCAGCCTGGGAGTGACGCAGGTCCGGGCCGTCGACGCGGCACGTGAGGTGGCGCGGATGGTGGCGCGAGGCGAGTCCCCGGCGAGCGGCATCTCGATCGGTGGACGAGTGGCCGGCGCAGGGTCGTCGATACACGTCGAGCAGCGCAGCTCGCTGGTCGTGGTCAGGGTCACTGCGCCGGTCCACGGCCCGGGAGGTCTGTTCGGCTTCGTGCACACGTTCCAGGTCCGGGCCCAGGCGGTGGCGGTGCGGGAGCCGGAGTCGTGAGGGCGGCCCGGGATCGGGGCGAGTGCGGAAGCTCCACCTTGTTCGGGGTGTTCGTGATCGGGGTGTTGACGCTGTTCACCACGAC
The DNA here is from genome assembly GCA_038233595.1 of Propionibacteriales bacterium. GTDB lineage: Bacteria > Actinomycetota > Actinomycetes > Propionibacteriales > Nocardioidaceae > Marmoricola. The sequence goes on from JBBSVL010000052.1 coordinate 6,360, forward strand.
CTGCGTGGGCATCGGCGGCATCGTGGTCGCACACCGGAAGGCACAGAGCGCGGCCGACCTCGGTTCGTTGGCCGCCGCCACAGCACTGCAGCAGGGTCGGGCGCCGTGCGCCGCCGGGGCCGACGTCGTACGCCGCAACGGCGGCCGTCTGCTCGGCTGCCGCGTGCGGGGTGAGTCGGTGCTGCTGCGGGTCGACGTCGCGACGGCGAGGATCCTGGGCCGGGTCCGGCACACCGCGGCGAGCGCACGAGCCGGCCCGAGCGGGGCCCGGGTGGGACCCGAGTGGGACGGGTCAGGCCAGCAGTACGTCGAGCAGCCGGATGGCGCCCGCCTTGTCGAGAGGGCTGTTGCCGTTGCCGCACTTGGGTGACTGCACGCAGGACGGGCAGCCCTGCTCGCAGGCGCAGGTGGCAATCGTCTCCCGGGTGGCGGTGAGCCACTCCAAGGCAGTGTCGAAGCCGCGCTCGGCGAAACCGGCGCCGCCCGGGTGACCGTCGTAGACGAAGACGGTGAGCATTCCGGTATCGGGGTGATGGGCGGTCGAGACGCCGCCGATGTCCCAGCGGTCACAGGTCGCGAAGAGCGGAAGCAACCCGATGGAGGCGTGCTCGGCGGCATGCGCCGACCCCGGCAGCTCCGCCGTCTCGAGCACGCCATGGATGGCGTGAGTGGGGAGCGTCCACCAGATCGCCTTGGTGTCCAGGGTGCGTTCGGGAAGGTCCAAGGGCTCTTCGCCCAGCACCTCTCCCGAGGGCATCCGACGGCGCAGGAACGAGACCACCTGATGGGTGACCCGCACGTCCCCGAAGCTGATCCGGGCGTCACCCCGGAGCGAGTGCCGCTGCTCGCGGATGATCTCGATGTCGGTCACCTCACGCGCGGTCGTCGAGTAGTCGGGATCCTCACGCACCACCGTCGCAACGTGGGAGTCGAGGTCGAGCTCTCGCACCAGCCAGGTCTCGCCCTGGTGCAGGTAGACCGCGCCCGTGTGGGCGGTGCCGTGCGCCGCCGAGGCGTCGACGGTGCCGAGGACACGACCCGTCACATCCTCGACCAGCCGCACCGGTCTGCCTCCCGACGACCTGATGTCGGCGAGGTCGCTGGCCCGGCGCCGGTCGGTCCAGTACCACCCCTTCGGCCGCCGACGCAGCAGCCCGGCGTCGGTCAGCGCCGCCACTGTGGCAGGTGCTTCGGGACCGAAGAGGTCGAGACCTTCTGGGGTCAGTGGAGACTCCGCGGCGGCCGCGCACAGGTGTGGTCCGAGCACGTAGGGGTTGTCCGGGTCGAACACCGATGCTTCGACCGGCGCTCCTAGCAGCGCCTCGGGATGGTTGACCAGGTAGGTGTCCAGCGGGTCGTCGCGGGCCACGAACACACCCAGCGCGTCGCCGCGGCCCCGGCCGGCGCGGCCCACCTGCTGCCACAGGGCGGCGCGGGTGCCAGGAAAGCCGGCCATCAGCACGGCGTCGAGCCCTGCGATGTCGATGCCCAGCTCCAGCGCGTTGGTCGCCGCGAGCCCGAGCAGCTCACCGCTGCGCAGCGCCTGCTCGAGGGCACGACGTTCCTCGGGGAGGTAGCCGCCGCGGTAGGCAGCGACCCGGTCGACCAGCGCCGGATCCACCTCAGCGAGCAGTCGCCGGGTGGTCAGCGCGACGGTCTCCGCTCCTCGGCGGGAGCGGATGAAGGCGAGGGTGCGGACTCCTTCGAGCACCAGGTCGGCCAGCAGGTCTGCGGACTCGGCACCGCTCGAGCGTCGCACCGGCGCACCGTTCTCTCCCGACCCGGAGACGAAGGGTGGCTCCCACAGTGCGAGCGCGACCTGCCCACGCGGTGCCCCGTCGTCGGTGACCTCGACCATCGGCAGGCCGGTGAGCCGGGTCCCGGCGACGGCCGGGTCGGCCACGGTCGCCGAAGCCAGTACGAAGGTCGGGTCGGCGCCGTACAGCGCGCAGATGCGCCTCAGACGGCGCACGATCTGGGCCACGTGTGCGCCGAACACCCCTCGGTAGTGGTGGCACTCGTCGATCACCACGTAGCGCAGCGACCCGAAGAACTTCGACCAGCGGGCGTGGCCGGGCAGCAGCGAGTGGTGCAGCATGTCCGGGTTGGTCAGCACGTACTCGGCGTGGTCCCGGTTCCACTCCCGCTCCTCCTTGGTGGAGTCGCCGTCGTGGGCCGCGACCCGGACGTCGACCTGCAGTGCCCGGATCGCGTTCAGCTGGTCCTGCGCCAGCGCCTTGGTGGGAGACAGGTACAGGACTCCCGCGCCTCGCTGGCCGCGCTCACCGCGCTCGGCGAGGATCGTGGTCAGACCGGGCAGCAGGTAGCCCAGCGACTTGCCCGACGCGGTGCCGGTGGCCAGCACCAGGTGCCGTCCGTCGTACGCCGACTGGGCGGCCTCCACCTGATGCGTCCACGGGCGGTCGATCCCGCGGGCGGCAAGCGCGGCAACGACCGAGCGGTCGGCCCACGTGGGCCAGTTGGCGTACCGGGCCGCCCGCGGCGCGAGCACCTCGAGGTGGGTCAGCCGTTCGGCCCGGCCGGGCGCAGCGACGATCCGGTCGAGCACCTCGCGCACCCCACGCGAACGGGTCGGCGACTCCACCAGGAGAGTGTGGCAGTCGCCGTCGACCCTCGCGCTGCCCGGCCTTCGTGGTTGAATACACGGGGTCGTCCCAGCGGGGGCTCGTGCTGTTCCCAGCGGGGGCTGAGAAGGAGGAGGGACGTCGTGGATCTGTCACTGGAGACCCGGCAAGCAGACGATGTCACCATCGTCTCTGTCGGTGGCGAGATCGACGTCTACACCGCGCCCAAGCTCCGGGACAAGATCACCGAGCTCGTCGGTGCCGGCCAGTACCACCTTGTCATCGACATGGAGAGCGTCGAGTTCCTCGACTCCACCGGGCTCGGCGTCCTGGTCGGCGGCCTGAAGAAGGTGCGCGCCCACGACGGCGCGATGGAGATCGTGTGCAACCAGGACCGGCTGCTGAAGATCTTCCGGATCACCGGTCTGGCCAAGGTGTTCACCATCCACGACTCCGAGGCCGCCGCGCTCGCTTCGCACTGAGCGCCCGCGCAGCCGCTCCCCGGACCCTGCGGTCCCGTGGTGAGCGAGCCCAAGTAGACTCCGGCCCGGTCTGTAAGCCGCATCACACTCGAGGAGAACCATGACCGGGCTGAACCCCGCCATCGTGCACCTCTCCGGTGGCAACCTCGTCCTGGTCATCGTCGTTGCTCTGATTGCGCTCGGCGCGGTCGGGCTGTCGGCGATGTTCCGCAACGAGGTCCTTGCCGCCGGCGAAGGCACCGACAACATGAAGAACATCGCCCAGGCAGTGCAGGAGGGCGCCAACGCCTACCTCACCCGGCAGTTCCGCACCCTCGGCATCTTTGCCGGCGTCGCGTTCCTGCTGCTGCTGGCCCTGCCGGCCGACGACGTCTGGGTGCGGATCTTCCGCTCGCTGTTCTTCCTCCTCGGTGCCGGGTTCTCGGCATCGGTGGGGTTCCTGGGCATGTCTCTCGCGGTGAAGGCCAACCTCCGGGTGGCTGCTGCGGCAGAGAGCGTCGGCCGCGAGCCGGCGATGCGGATCGGCTTCCGCACCGGGGCGATGGTCGGCATGCTGACCGTCGGCCTGGGCCTGCTGGGTGCCGCGATCGTGGTGATCGGCTTCGGCAACGAGGCCCCGCAGGTGCTCGAGGGCTTCGGCTTCGGCGCGGCACTGCTCGCGATGTTCATGCGGGTGGGTGGCGGCATCTTCACCAAGGCCGCCGACGTCGGCGCCGACCTGGTCGGCAAGGTGGAGAACAACATCCCCGAGGACGACCCCCGCAACGCCGCGACCATCGCGGACAACGTCGGCGACAACGTCGGTGACTGCGCCGGCATGGCAGCCGACCTGTTCGAGTCGTACGCCGTGACCCTGGTCGCGGCGCTGATCCTCGGCACCCAGGCCTTCGGCGACAAGGGCCTGGTCTTCCCCCTGCTGATCCCGGCGATCGGCGCGCTGACCGCGGTCCTCGGCGTCTACCTGTGCAAGCCGAAGGTCGGTGAGAACGGCCTGACCACGATCAACCGGGCCTTCTACATCTCGGCTGCCGTGTCCGCCGTGGCGTGCGTCATCCTGGCGTTCGCGTTCCTGCCGAGCTCGTTCGCCGACTTCACCGGCGTCACCGGCACCGACATGTCTGGCGCCTCAGGCGACCCGAGGATCATGGCAGCGGCTGCGGTCGTGATCGGCATCGTGATGGCCTCGGCCATCCTCGCGCTGACCGGCTACTACACCGGCACCGAGTACCGCCCGGTCAAGGACGTCGCGAAGACCTCGCTCACCGGTGCGGCGACCGTGATCCTGTCGGGTCTCTCGGTCGGTTTCGAGTCGGCCGTCTACACGACGCTGGTCATCGGTGCTGCCGTGTTCGGCGCCTTCCTGCTCGGTGGCGCGACCCTGACCGTGTCGCTGTTCGCGGTGGCGCTGGCCGGCACCGGCCTGCTGACCACCGTCGGCGTGATCGTGGCGATGGACACCTTCGGGCCGGTCTCCGACAACGCCCAGGGCATCGCGGAGATGTCCGGCGACGTCAGTCCCGAGGGCGCCCAGATCCTGACCGAGCTCGACGCGGTCGGGAACACCACCAAGGCGATCACCAAGGGCATCGCGATCGCGACGGCCGTGCTGGCCGCGACCGCGCTGTTCGGCTCCTACTCGACCTCGGTGTTCACGGCCCTGGCGAAGGCGTCCCCGTCACGCGACGAGCTGTCCAGGCTGAACTTCGCCGTCTTCAACCCCGGCGTCATCGTCGGCATCCTGCTCGGCGCGGCAGTGGTGTTCCTGTTCTCAGGCCTGGCGATCAACGCGGTGGCCCGGGCCGCCGGCGCGGTGGTCTACGAGGTGCGCCGCCAGTTCCGGGAGATCCCCGGGATCATGGAGGGCACCGGTCGCCCGGAGTACGGCAAGGTCGTCGACATCGTCACCAAGGACTCGCTGCGCGAGCTGGTCCCGCCGGGCCTGCTCGCCGTACTTGCGCCCATCGCAGTGGGCTTCGGTCTCGGGGTGACGGCTCTGGCCGGGTTCCTGGCCGGGGCCATCGGCACCGGCACCCTGATGGCAGTGTTCCTGGCCAACTCCGGTGGCGCCTGGGACAACGCCAAGAAGCTCGTCGAGGACGGCAACCACGGTGGCAAGGGCTCCCTCGCCCACGAGGCCACGATCATCGGTGACACCGTCGGCGACCCCTTCAAGGACACCGCCGGGCCGGCGATCAACCCGCTGATCAAGGTGATGAACCTGGTCTCGTTGTTGATCGCCAGTGCCGTGGTCTCGATGAGCGTGGGCCAGCACCAGCACGATGTGCTGCGGGTCATCATCGCGCTGGTAGCCGTGGCGATCATCGTCGTGGCGATCTACATCTCCAAGCAGCGTGAGGTCACCCTCGGTGACGACCAGCCGTCGGTGGCC
>JBBSVL010000053.1:0-11780 GCA_038233595.1 Propionibacteriales bacterium
CGACTACTGGGGCGAGAAGGCCCACGTCGACCAGCTGCAGATCCAGGACTTCACCGACTCCAACGCGCAGGTCAACGCCCTGCTCGCCGGGCAGATCCAGACCATGGACAACCTGCCCTACAACCTGATCAAGTCGCTGAAGGGACAGGGCGGCCAGACCCTGATCTCCGAGACCGGCAACTGGGTGCCGTTCACGATGCGCGTGGACCAGGCCCCGTTCTCCGACAACCGGGTCCGCCAAGCGATGCGGCTGATCACCGACCGCAAGCAGATGCTCGAGCAGGTCCTGGACGGCTACGGCACCCTGGGCAACGACCTGTACGCGCCGTTCGACCCGGCCTACGCCAAGGACCTGCCGCAGCGCGAGCAGGACATCGCTCAGGCCAAGTCGCTGCTCAAGGCGGCCGGCAAGGAAGGCCTGCAGGTGCAGCTCTACACCGGCGACGACATCGGCGCGGTCGCGCCGGCAGCGGCCTCGCTGTTCGTTCAGCAGGCGAAGAAGGCCGGCGTGGACGTCAAGGTGGTCAAGAAGAACCCGTTCTACGGCAGCGACTACCTTTCCTACGGCTTCGCCCAGGACTTCTGGAACACCCGCAACTACATCCCCCAGGCCGCGGTCTGCGCGCTCAAGGGCGGCACGTACAACGAGACACACTTCAACAACCCCAAGTTCGCCGGCCTGATCGCCTCTGCTCAGAAGGAGATCGACGAGACCAAACGAAACGCGATCCTCCAGGACGCTCAGAAGATCGAGTACGACGAGGGCGGCTACATCATCTGGGGCTTCCGCCGCCAGGTGGACGGGTACGGCAAGAACGTCACGGGGCTCAAGCCGAGCAAGTACCTCCCGCTGGGCAACTACGACTTCAACGTCGTCTCGGTCTGACTCGATGACGCAGGTAGCAACCTTCCCGGCACCGTTGGAGGCGGTTGCTCCCCCGAAGGGCCAGCACGGTGCAGTCGCCTGGCTGTACTGGCTGGCCCGTCGGCTCGGGCTGGCCGTGCTCACCTTGTGGCTGGTCTCGGTCCTGGTCTTCGTCGCCACGGCGGCGCTCGGCAACCCGGTGCGGGCGATCCTCGGCAAGGACTACACCGCCAACAAGGCACGCGCCGACCAGCTCAACGCGCTGCTGCACGCCGACCAGCCGCTCCCGGAGCGTTACCTGCACTGGCTCGGTGGGTTGTTCACCGGTGACCTGGGGACGTCACTGGCCAGCCAGCTGCCGGTGAGCTCGCTGATCGGGTCCACCGTCGTGAACACGCTGGTGCTGGTAGTGCTCTCGGCCGTGCTGATGATCCCGCTCGCCTTCGGCATCGCGATGATCTCGGCGAACTACCGCCGCCGCAAGCCCGACACCGTGATCCAGACCGTGTTGCTGACCCTGGCCGGCATGCCCGAGTTCGTGATCGGCATCCTGCTGGTGGCGATCTTCTCCACCACGGTGTTCCACTTGTTGCCGGCGGTGACGATCTCCTTCGCGGGCGGGCACCCCTGGGACTCCCCGAAGACGATGATCCTTCCGGTCCTGACGCTGGTGCTGGCGGTCTCGCCGTACGTCGCCCGGATCGTGCGCTCCACCCTGCTCGAGGTGCTCGACAGCGACTACGTCGAGCTGGCTCGGCTCAAGGGCATCCCGGAGAAGGTGGTGATGCGCAAGCACGCGCTGCTCAACGCGATCGTCCCCGGGATCCAGGTGATCGCCCTGCAGCTGGCCTGGCTGGCCGGTGGCGTGGTGCTCGTCGAGGCGGTCTTCAACTACCCCGGCGTCGGCAACCAGCTGGTCCAGTCGGTGGCCGCCCACGACGTGCCGATGGTGCAGGCTTTGAGCATGATCATCGCCGCCGTGTACGTCGTGGTGAACCTGCTCGCCGACCTGCTCTCGATCCTGCTCACCCCACGCGCGAGGACGGCGATCAGCTCGTGAGGGGCCCGAGATGAGCGTGCTCACCCCCGCCAACCTGCGCCGGATCAGGACCCAGCCGCGCCTGGTCGTAGGTCTCACGATCACCGTGCTGATCGTCTTGCTGGCCATCTTCGGCCCGCTGCTCGCTCCACACGGCCAGAACGAGGTGGTCGGGGCGCCGTTCAGCTCCACGGGTCTCCTCGGGACCGACTACCTAGGCCAGGACATCTTGAGTCGGATGTTCTACGGCGGCCGGATCATCTTGCTGATCGCCGTGCTGGGCACGGTGCTCGGCATGGTCGTCGGCATCTCGGTCGGCGTCGTCGCGGCGTACTCCGGAGGCTGGTGGGACGAGGTGATCATGCGCCTGAACGACGTCCTGCTCGCGTTCCCGCAGATCCTGCTGGCGCTGGTGGTCCTGACCGCCGTCGAGCAGCCCAAGGCGTGGATGATCATCGTGCTGATCGGGATCTCGCACGCGCCCCGGGTGGCCCGGGTAGCGCGGGGAGTGGCGCTCGGCATCGTCTCGCGGGACTTCGTCTACGCCGCCGAGGCGCTCGGCGAGCGACGGTCCCGGGTGATCCTGGCCGAGGTGCTGCCGAACATGAACGGCCCACTGCTCGCCGAGGGCGGTCTTCGGCTGACCTACTCGATCGGCCTGGTCGCCGCTCTGGGCTTCCTGGGCTTCTCGACCAACCCGAACGCCGCAGACTGGGGCCAGATGATCAACGAGAACCGACTCGCGATGTCGACCCAGAGCTGGGCAGTCCTCGCACCGGTGCTGATCATCGGCATCTTCACCGTGAGCACCAACCTGATGGCGGACGGCATCGCCTCGCTGTCCCAACGAGGTGGAGACGACTGATGACGTCACTGCGGAAGGACGACACCACTCCCCCACAGGTCACCAAGGGCGGCCTCGTCATCGAGGACCTCCGGGTCTCCCTGACCAAGGACCGGGTCGTCGACATCGTCGAGGACATCGACCTGGTGCTCGCCCCGGGCGAGGTGGTCGGCCTGGTCGGCGAGTCGGGTTCGGGCAAGACCACGGTCGGCACCTCGCTGCTGGGTTACTCCCGGGCCGGCGCGCTGATCGATCGCGGCAAGATCCTGTTCCAGGACCGCGACGTGCTCCAGCTGCCCTGGCAGCAGGTCCGCAAGCTGCGGGGTGAGGAGATCGCCTACGTCCCGCAGGACCCCGCGTCGGCGCTGAACCCGAGCATCCGGATCGGCAAGCAGATCGTCGAGCTGATGCAGCTGCGGGGACTCGGGACCACCGAGTCCCGCCTCCAGCTGGCCCGCGACGGGCTGACCGAGGTCGGCCTACCCTCCGACGACGAGTTCCTGCGCCGCTACGCACACCAGCTCTCCGGCGGCCAGGTGCAGCGGGTCGCCCTGGCGATGGCCTTCATGCCCAAGCCCAAGGTGCTGGTTCTCGACGAGCCGACGACCGGTCTCGACGTGACCACGCAGGGAATGGTGCTGCGCACCATGAGCGAGCTGTGCCGCTCCCACGGCGTCGCCGCCCTGTACGTGACCCACGACCTCGCGGTGATCGCCAACATCGCAGACCGGGTCGCGGTGATGTATGCAGGCCAGATCGCCGAGCTTGGTGACCGCGACACCATCTTCGAGAACCCCTCTCACCCCTACACCCGGGCCCTGCTGGACTCGATCCCGCACCTGAGCCAGGCCCGGGCGCTCGCCGGCATCCCGGGTCGCACTCCCGCGCCGGGCGCCCGGCCCAAGGGCTGCCGCTTCCACGACCGCTGCTCCTTCGCGATCCCGGAGTGCTCGGCGGGTGATCCGGAGCTGCGTGAGATCAGTCCCGGCCACCAGGTGCGCTGCATCCGCGTCGGTGAGATCGGCAGCTGGGACATCTCACGCGGTGCTGTGCCCGACTCCGCCCCGGACAAGGCCCGCGACATCATCTTGGATCTCGCCGGCCTCAACGTCTTCTACGGCCACAAGCAGGTCGTCTTCGACGTGTCCTTCGACCTGGCCAAGGCGGAGGTGGTCGCCCTGGTCGGCGAGTCCGGCAGCGGCAAGACCACGATCTCGCGTTGCGTAGGCGGTCTGCACAAGGAGTGGACCGGCTCGATCGAGTTCGAGGGCGCCGAGCTCGCCAAGGGCGCACGCAAGCGCAGTGCGGTCGACCGCAAGCGGATCCAGTACATCTTCCAGAATCCCTACCTCTCGCTGAACCCGCGGCTGACCATCGAGCAGATCGTGAAGCGGCCGATGGAGCTCTTCGGCATCGCCTCGGGCAAGGAGGCCACCGACCGGGTCGCAGAGCTGCTCGACCAGGTCGCACTCGGGCCGGCGGTGATGAGGTATCAGGCCAGCCGGCTCTCCGGCGGTGAGCGTCAGCGCGTGGCGATCGCCCGCGCCCTGGCCGCCGAGCCCGATGTCCTGGTCTGCGACGAGATCACCTCGGCGCTCGACGTGTCGGTCCAGGGGTCGATCGTGAGCCTGCTGGAGGATCTCCGCAAGAGCCGCGGCATCAGCATGCTCTTCGTGACCCACAACCTGGCGCTGGTGCGCTCGATCGCGGCCCGGGTGCAGATTCTCAGCGAAGGCCGCGTGGTCGAGTCGGGGCCCGTCGTCGAGGTGATGGACTCCCCGAAGGAGGACTACACCAAACGGCTCCTGGCGAACACTCCGAGCATCGACTGATGGTCCTCCCCGCTACCGCTGGGCCAGGGCTGGGTGGGCTGTCGTTCGTGAACCCCCAGCGTGCAGCCGACGACTCTGTCAACGGTCTGCGCCGCCACTACGCATCCGTGCCCGCAACCCGGGCAGATCCGCTCCCCGCCCGGCCGCGGGAGCTGGACGTCGTGATCGCCGGGGCCGGGCGTCTCAACGACCTGCCGTCGTTCGTCGCGGCCACGCACACCACCTCGCTCGTGGTCGTGGTCGACGGCACCGTCGTGCACGAGTGGTACGCCGACGGGTTGGGGCCACGCGACCTGTTCCTGGGTGCGTCGATGACCAAGTCAGTGCTGGCCTGCCTGGTGGGGCTGGCCGTGGACGCCGGGTCCCTGGGGCTGGACGACCCGGTCACCAAGTATGTCCCCGAGCTGACCGACACCGGCTATGCCGGTGTCACAGTGCGGCAGGCGGCCTCGATGACGACCGGCGTCGACTGGGTGGAGGACCACCGGGACCCCACGTCGCCGGCCAGCCGGCTGGTCGCCACCTTCTTCGAAGGGGTAGGTGGCTCGCGCGAGCTGCTCGGCAGCATTGCCGGGAAGCACGAGCCCGGCACCCAGTACGCCTACTGCACCGCCGACTCCCAGGTCCTGGACTGGGTCCGGGAGCGCGCCACCGGGAGCAGCTACGTCGACGCTCTCCGCGTGCTCTGGTCGGACCTCGGTTGCACGGTCGAGGCGATGGTGAGCCTGGATGCGGCCGACGGGGGTGTGGCGATGGCCGGTGGTGGCCTCGCCGCCTCGAGCCGGGACTGGGCGCGGATCGGGATGCTCCAGGCGCGTGGCCAGGTAAGTGACTCGGTCGGCCCACGCCAGCTGCTCACCAGCACCTGGGTGGACACCAGCTCGGCGCCGTCGACCCCGTTCCTGAAGCCCGGCCGGCTACCCAGCACCATCACCACGCACGCGGGGTTCGGGCTGCACTGGTGGCCGCTGGACGACGCCGGTCGGCGGGTCACCGCGGACGGCAGCCGCGGCCAGTTCACCTACGTCGACCGCGACACCGGTGTGGTCGTGGTGAAGACCTCGCAGTGGCCGTTCGACGAACCCACCGACCGGCAGTGCCGCGACCTGAGCTACCTCGCGCTGCCGGAGATCGCCCGCGCTGCCCACGCCGTACCGTCCCACCAAGGAGCCGCACCATGAACCAGAACGTCATCATCACCTGCGCCCTCACCGGTGCCGGGGACACCGTCGGCCGGAGCGAGCACGTGCCGGTGACGCCCGAGCAGGTCGCGGACTCGGCGATCCAGGCGGCGCGCGCCGGTGCCGCGATCGTGCACGTGCACGTGCGTGACCCGCAGACCGGGCGCGGCTCCCGCGAGGTGGCGTTCTACCGCGAGGCGGTCGAGCGGATCCGGGCCAGCGACGTGGACGTGGTGATCAACACCACAGCCGGGATGGGCGGCGACCTGGTGCTCGACCCGGACGACCCGACCACGTTCCTCGAGGGCACCGACCTGGTCAGCGGGCTGGAACGCCTGGCGCACGTCGAGGAGCTGCTGCCTGACATCTGCACCCTGGACTGCGGCAGCCTAAACTTCGGCGAGGGCAGCCTGGTCTACGTGAGCACCCCCGACATGCTGCGTGCGGGCGCCAGGCGGATCCAGGAGCTCGGAGTCCACTGCGAGATGGAGATCTTCGACACCGGCCATCTCTGGTTCGGCCGGCAGCTGGTCGAGGAGGGCCTGATCGACGCCCCCGCCATGTTCCAGCTCTGCATGGACATCCCGTACGGCGCCCCGGCCGACCCGGCCCTGCTGATGGCGATGGTCAACCAGCTGCCCGAAGGCGCCCAGTGGGCCTCGTTCGCGCTCGGCCGGATGCAGATGCCATGGGCCGCGCAGTCGGTACTGCTCGGGGGCCATGTCCGGGTGGGACTGGAGGACAACCTCTACCTCAGTCGCGGAGTGAAGGCGACCAACGGACAGCTGGTGGAGCGCGCGGTCACCCTGGTCGAGGCGATGGGGTCCAGGATCGCCACGCCGGACGATGCCCGCGAGCTGCTCAACCTCAAGCCGCGTGGCTGACATGACCGACTCCACGCGTGTCCCGCCCGACCAGGTCCGCGAGATCACCTGCGTCGGCTCGGGAGTGATCGGCGGCGGCTGGGTCGCGCACTTCCTGGCCCGCGGATATCGGGTGACCGCCTGGGACCCGGCCCCGGACGCGGAGAGTCGGCTGATGCTGGTCGTGGACAACGCCTGGCCAGCGCTCACCGAGCTGGGCCTGGCAACCGGCGCCAGCCGGGACAACCTGCGCTTCGAGCCGCACCTGGCGAAGGCGACCGCGAGTGCCGACTTCATCCAGGAGAGCGCGCCGGAGGACCTCGACCTCAAGATCAGGCTGTTGGCCGACATCGACGCGGTCACTCCCGAGCACGTGGTGGTCTCCTCGTCGACCTCGGGCTACGGGATGAGCGAGATGCAGGTCGGGTGTGCTCACCCCGAGCGGTTCGTGGTCGGGCACCCGTTCAACCCGCCGTACCTGATCCCGCTGGTCGAGGTGGTGGGGGGCGAGCAGACCTCGCCGGCGACGGTGGCCTGGGCCTCGGCGTTCTTCCGGGCCGCGGGCAAGAGCGTGGTCACCATGGACCGGGAGGTGCCCGGCTTCATCGCCAACCGGCTGCAGGAGGCACTGTGGCGTGAGGCTCTGCACATGGTTGCCGAGGGCGAGGCAACGGTGGAGCAGATCGACCTCGCGATCACCGACGGGCCCGGCCTGAGATGGCCGATTCAGGGCCCGATGCTCACCTTCCACCTGGCCGGCGGCCAGGGCGGGATGGCGCACATGCTGGACCACTTCGGTCCGTCGCTGAAGTCGCCCTGGACCCGGCTCGTCGCTGCAGAGCTGACGCCTGAGCTGCGCGACGCCGTGGTGAACGGCGTCGAGGCCGAGGCGGCCGGTCGGTCCATGAACGACCTGATCGCCGAGCGGGACGCCGGGATCATCGCGATCCTGCGCGGCCTGGGCCGGATCTGACGGTGGTCGACCGCACGGTTACGTGGCAGGAGCCGGTGCAGCCGGAGTGGATCGACTACAACGGACACCTCAGCGAGCCCTACTACGTGCTGGTCTTCGGCCACGCCACGGACGCCGTGATGGAGCGTGTCGGGCTCGGAGCCGACTACCGGGCCCGGACCTCATGCTCGCTGTTCACGGTCGAGGGGCACATCCGATACCTCGACCAGGTGTCCGCGGGAGCCGAGCTGGAGATCCGGTCCTCGGTTGTCGGAGCTGCTCCGAAGAAGCTCTACCTCTGGCACGAGATGTGGGTCGAGGGTCGGCTCCGCGCGACCGAGGAGGTGCTCGGCGTACACGTCGACGCGGTCGCGGGCCGGTCCACCGTGTTCCCCGACGAGGTCATCAGGCTGGTCGAGGAAGTCCTGGTTGATCCACCACCGGATGCCGGCCGCCGGATCCGCGTCTGACCTGTTCCCACCTGCTGCTACGCCCCGAAGTGGTCGACGACGATGCAGGTGATGGCGCGGTCGACGAGGTGCCGGGTGTCGTGCGAGCTGGAACCAGCCGGGTTCGGCGTCGGCCATCCAAGCGGTCTGGGTACCAGCAGTGGCTCCGCGGCCGCCGTGCCGCTGGGTTGTCCTACCTCTAGTACGGCTCGGACGACTTCCCACTCGGTGGTTTGACCATCTGCTAGTTTGCGCGCGTTGCAGACTTTGGGACCCGTCGCTTGGCCGCCTACCCAGATCAGGACCGAGCGGCTCGTGCTCCCTGAGCCCGAGGCCCGGGACCGAGCGGCGGTCATCGAGCTGTTCACCTCGCCAGAGCTGAGACCCCAGCGGCGGTCACTCACTTCAGACGCGATGCAGATCTCGACTGCGCTCAAGCCCGCCCGCCACAACGCTTGCGCTGCCGCAGGCGGGCCCAGTCAATCTGTGTGCACGCATGTCCCCGGGGCGGACCCCCGCTCGAGGGCCTCGGCCACCCACCTTGACACAGCGCTGCCGCCCCCCGACGAGCATCCCGATCGTCCCCTCGGTGGCTGGCTGGACCGACTGGTGTCAGCCCATGTGCGGGTAGCGGTAGTCCTTCGGGGGTTCGAAGGTCTCCTTGATCGACCGCGGGGAGGTCCAGCGGGTGAGGTTGACCGGGGCTCCGGCCTTGTCGTTCGTGCCGGAACCGCGAGCGCCGCCGAACGGCTGCTGACCGACGACCGCACCGGTCGGCTTGTCGTTGACGTAGAAGTTGCCCGCGGCGAACCGCAGCGCCTCCCGCGCCCAGTCGACTGCTCCACGGTCCTGAGCGATGATCGCCCCGGTCAGGGCGTACGGCGCGAACGACTCCATCTGCTCCACCACGGACTCGAACCGCGCGTCGTCGTACACGTGCACCGCAAGAATCGGGCCGAAGTACTCCTCGGCGAAGATCGAGTCGGTCGGGTCGGTGCTCTCCACCAGTGTCGGGCGGACGAACCAGCCCACCGAGTCGTCGTACGTGCCGCCGGCCAGCACGGTGAGGTTCTTGCCGCGCTTGGCGCGGGTGATCGCCTTCTTGTGCTTGGCGAAGGCGCGGTCGTCGATCACGGCGCCCATGAAGTTCGACAAGTCGGTGACGTCACCCATGGCGATGCCCTCGGTCTCGGCGACCAGCTCGCCCTTCAGCTTCTTCCAGATCGACTTCGGCACGTAGGCCCGCGACGCCGCCGAGCACTTCTGTCCCTGGTACTCGAACGCACCACGCAGCATCGCGACCCGAAGCACGTCGGAGTCGGCAGAGGGGTGAGCCACGATGAAGTCCTTGCCCCCGGTCTCGCCCACGATGCGGGGGTAGGTGCGGTACTTCGTCACGTTCTGCCCCACGGTCCCCCAGAGCTTCTGGAACGTCGGCGTGGAGCCGGTGAAGTGGATCCCGGCGAGGTCCGGGTGCTCGAGCACGACGTCGGAGACCTCGATGCCGTCGCCTGGCAGCATGTTGATCACTCCCGGAGGCATCCCGGCCTCCTCGAGCAGCGCCATGGTGAAGTGCGCCGCGAACTGCTGGGTGGGCGACGGCTTCCAGATCACCGTGTTGCCCATCAGCGCCGGCGCGGTCGGCAGGTTGCCGGCGATCGCGGTGAAGTTGAACGGCGTCACCGCGTAGACGAAGCCCTCCAGCGGCCTGTGGTCGGTGCGGTTCCACACGCCCTTGGAGTTCGCGATCGGCTGCTCGGCGAGGATCTGCCGGGCGAAGTGCACGTTGAACCGCCAGAAGTCCGCCAGCTCGCAGGCAGCGTCGATCTCGGCCTGCC
Organism: Propionibacteriales bacterium; assembly: GCA_038233595.1. Classification (GTDB taxonomy): domain Bacteria; phylum Actinomycetota; class Actinomycetes; order Propionibacteriales; family Nocardioidaceae; genus Marmoricola. The sequence goes on from JBBSVL010000053.1 coordinate 9,864, forward strand.
AGCAGGTCTTGGACTGGCCGAGCATGGTGGCGGCGTTGAGCCTGGCACGCCAGGAGCCGGTGAGCAGGTCGGCCGCCTTGAGCAGGACCGCGGCGCGCTCGTCGAAGGGAAGTGCACGCCAGGCCGGTGCTGCGTCGGTGGCTGCCCGCACGGCCGCGCGGGCGTCCGCCTTGGTGCTGTTCTTCAGTACGCCGAGCACCTGGGCGTGGGCGTGCGGCTGGACCACCTCGAACGGTGCACCGCCACCCAGCTTCTTGGCACCCCCGATGGTGGCGGTGAGCTCGATGGGCGAGCCCTGCAGCCGGAGCAGCTCCGCCTCGACCGCCGCGCGCTCGACGCTGCCGGGGGCGTAGCTCAGGTTCGGCTCGTTGAGGGGTACCGGCGGGCTGGTGATGGCGTCCATGCCTGCGATGGTGTCACTTGTGGTTCGCTACCCCCAAGTCACGGCGCCGGCTTCTTCGGCGCGACCAGCTTCTGGCCACGCGGGGCTCGCTGCCGAGTCTCGCTCGCGGAGTCGAGCAACTCGTCGAGCGCCTCACGAATGCAGTGGCCGAGCACCTCGACGTCGGGCAGCGCGTCGCGGTCGGCCGTGATGCCGTAGTACACCGATCCGTCGTAGGAGGTCACGCCGATCGACAGGGCGAAGCCGGGCAGCAACGGCGGGATCGGGTAGGTCTCGACCATCTCCGCGCCGGCGGCGTACATCGGGAACTGCGGCCCGGGCACGTTGGTGACCACCAGGTTGACGTCATGGTCGTCGGTGAGCGCGACCCGCGAGCCGAGGGCGTGGAACGTGGTGGGTGCGAACCCGGCCACGCCCGCGATCCGGTCGGCGGCGACCGCCTTGCCGGTCTCGCTGTGCGCCCGGAGCGCATAGGAGACCTGGTGCAGCCGGACCACCGGCGAGGTCTCCCCGATCGGCAGGCTGAGCAGGTGACCCACGACGCTGCTGCCCAGCGAGGTGGGCTCGTGCTCCTCGTCGATGACACTCATCGGCACCAGGGCACGCAGTCGACGCCCGACGCCGACCGGCTCGGCGCGGGTCATCAACCAGGCCCGGATCGCGCCGGTGATGGTGGCCAGGATGACGTCGTTGACCGTGCCTCCGTGCACCCGGCGCACCCTGCGGTAGTCCTTGAGCGCGGTGCGGACCAGGACCACGCGGCGCTGCTCGGACGGCTCCACGTTGAAGGCGAAGTCGACGGCCGGACGGCGGTTGGACAGCGCGCCGGCCATCGAACCGACGCGGCCCGCGGCATCCAGAGCAGAGCGGCGCAACGCGCCGACGGTGCTCCACGCGGTGTGCAGTGCGACAACCGGCTCCCGGACGGTCTCGGTCACGGCGTCGAGTACCAGACCCGAGGGGGTCGGTTCGCGGCTCGGTGTCCAGCCCTCCTGGACGAGCTGACGCGGCCCGGGGTCGACGTCGAGGAGCACCTGGCCGATGTCCACCGTGGAGCTGCCGTCGACGAGGATCTGGTGGGACTTGGAGAACAGCGCGACGCGGCCGCCCTCCAGGCCCTCCACGACGTACATCTCCCACAGCGGGCGATGTCGGTCCAGCCGCCGCGACATGATCCGAGCAACCAACTCACGGAGCTGGTCCATGCTCCCGGGACGGGGCAGGGCGGAGCGCCGCACGTGGTAGGCGAGGTCGAAGTCGGGGTCGTCGATCCACACGGGATTGGCCAACCTCCCGGGGATGGCACGGGGCAGCTGCCGGTAGCGAGGTACGAACGCGATCCGGTCGTCGATGTGGGCGACGACGGTGTCGTAGTCGAAGCCGTTCGGACCCGGCTGGAAGATCTCCAGCGTCGAGTTGTGCATCGGGGTCCGGGCCGTCTCCCTGGCCAGGACCTTCAGGTCACCCGCCCGCAACCGCTCACTCATGCAGCCCCTCCCGCTGGATCACTCGGC
>JBBSVL010000054.1:0-11649 GCA_038233595.1 Propionibacteriales bacterium
GCGCCGTACGCCTCCGCGGCGCGGGCCAGCACCTGGGTGAAGCCGCCGTTGCCGCCCTTGTGGAAGGCCCAGGAGCCGAGGTGCCCGTCGTGCTCACCCATCTTGTGGAACAGCAGCACCAGTCCGGACCCGGGTGACATCGGCCCGAGCTTCGAGCCGATGATGCTCGAGGACGCGTGGTAGCCCTGGATCGCCTCGTGCTCGAAGTAGTCCTCGATCCAGTCCGACGCGCTGCCGGTCAGCAGACGTACGACGTCGTGCATCACCTTCCGGTCGACGCCACCGAGATGGTCGAGCAGCCATTTGACGTCGGCCTGGTCCTCGGGGTCCTTGCCGAACACGTTGGGTGGTGGGTTGTCGAAGAGCGGCTGGACAGCCTGGCAGACCAGGTCGAGGTCGTGGTGGTAGCGGTCGTAGGCGTCCGCGTCGTGCCGGGAGTGACGCCGGATCTCCTGCATGTTGCGCCCGTGGTCGTCGCCGAGGAGGAGGTAGTCGCCGTCACCGGTCGGGTGGAACGACGAGGGCATCATCAGCGGCATGAAGCCGTGCTCGACCAGGTCGAGCTCGTGGATGATCTCCGGGCGCAGCAGGCTCAGCGCGTAGGAGAACGTGGTGAAAGAGAAACCGGGCACGACCTCCTCGGTGATCGCCGCGCCGCCGACGAGATGGCGTTGCTCGAGGACCAGGGTGCGCAGCCCGGCCTTGGCCAGGTAGCCGGCGTTGACCAGGCCGTTGTGACCACCACCGACCACGATCGCGTCGTACGTCGAACCGGACTCTCGGGGGCTCATGGCTTGGCCGTCTTCCTCGCGGGGTTGAACAGGGGGAGCTTCGCGGTGCGGGCGAGCACCGTCGTGTTGGAGTGGTTCAGGGCGACCTCCATATGCACCTCGGACCCTGGCGCGGCATTGTCGGGCCGGACCCGGGCCAGGCCGATGTGGCGCTGCAGCACGGGGGAGTAGAAGCAGCTGGTGACGTAGCCGACCTGTGAGCCGCCGTCGGTGGTGGGCCGGTCGTGCAGCACCGACTCGTAGGGGAGCGGGTGCTCGTCCTTGGCCGGCAGCAGTCCGGCCTTCCGGTGCAGTTGGTCCCAGTCCGCCCAGTCGACGACCAGGCCGACCGACGTCCAGCGCGAGGTCTGGTCGACCAGCTCCCGGCGGATCGCGTCACCGCCGACGAACGCACGGTCACCGTCGCGTACGCCGCGCAGCATCCAGCCCATCCCGAGCTCCTTGGGGGTCACCCGGTCGTGGTCGGTGAATGCGAGTCGGCTGTTGTGCCACTCCACGTCGATGAGCGGGAGCCCCGCCTCGATCCGCAGCATCATCAGCGCCTCCTCGCCGAACGGCCTGATGCCGTTGCCCCGACCGGACTCCAGCACGGCGTCCAGCACGTCCAGGGCGTGCCCCGCCTCGACCGTGATCTCGAAGCCCAGGTCGCCGGTGTAACCGGTGCGCGAAAGCGTCACCGGGCTGGACGCCACCTTCGCCTGGGTGTGGTCGAAGTAGGCCAGCGAGTCGGCCTCCGGCATCAGCGCAGCAAGCACAGCGCGTGACCGCGGGCCCTGCACTGCCAGGATGCCGTAGTCGTCGGAGACGTCCTCGATGTCGACCCGGAGACGGCCGACCAGGTCGGAGAACCAGCCGAGAGTCGGCCGGGCCGCGGTGAGCAGGAAGTCGGTGTCGGAGTGCCGGAAGACGACGCCGTCCTCACACACGTTGCCGCGGTCGTCACACCACAGCGTGTACTGAGCTTGCCCCGGCCGGCAGCTGCGGATGTCCCGGGTCAGGACGCCGGCCAGGAACCGCTCCGCGTCCGGGCCTTGGATCCGGTACTTGAACAGCGGTGAGGTGTCGAAGACACCGACGGAGTTGCGCACCGCGAAGTACTCGTGCTTTGGCGCGTGCGTGTAGCGCAGCGCGGAGAGATGGTCCTGCCAGTGGGTATACAGGCTCTCGGTGTTGAGCTCGCTCAGCCGCGGGTGGAACGGGGTCGTCCTCAATCGATGGCCTCCTAGGCTTGCACCGTCCCACACGTGATCCCTCTGGCGTGGGTTGCCGTTCCCGTGCCACGATAGCCCTTACTGACTCAAGAGTCAGTAAGACTCCAGGAGGATCCTCATCACGAGCCGGTTGTGGACACGCTCAGAGCAGCGTCTCGGGCGCGAGCCCGAGCTCTCCGGCGACGGCTCCCGCGACCCATTGGCGCAGTTGGGCCCGAGTGACACTCCGGTGGACCAGGGTCGCCACGGACAGGCCGTCCAGCAGCGCCGAGACCCGGGCCACCGCGGCTTCCGGGTCCGGGCAGGAGAAGGTCCCGTCGGCGACGCCGGACTCGATGACCTCGAGGAAGGCCGCGGACCAACGCTGGTCGAGGCGGCGCAGCACCTTGCGGATCACCGGCTCCCGCTGCGCGAGAGCCCAGGCGTCGATCCACACGCGCCACCCCGTCGCCGCGCCGGTGGGACCATAGAGCCGGAGCACGCGGCGCAGGCGGTCCAGTGGGTCGGTTCCCTTCGTGGTGGCCCGGTCGAGGCTGCTGAGGTCGCGGTCCACGGCGTGCGCGAAGGCGTCGGCGACGAGTGCGTCCTTGGTGCCGAAGTGGTAGAAGACCAGGGACGGACTCACCCCGAGCTCCTGGGCGACGTCGACGACCCGGATCGCCGCCAGCCCGATGCGGTCGAGGAGGTCGGTCGTCGCGCTCAGGATCTCCTCGCGCCGCACCTCGACCGTGCGACGGGCCCTTGCCTGCTGCGGCCCGGTCACGCTCGCTCGCCCATGGCGCGCAGCATATGGCGTGTCCCTGCAACTACAACTGCACTACAACTGGACTTCAACGGCAGGAGGCACGCCCCATGACAGACACACACGCCGACCCACTGGACGCCGTACGGCGAGCGACCCGGCCTGAGGGCGAGCCGGAACAGATGTTGCCGGCGGAGGCCTACACCTCATCCGAGGTGCTCGCGTGGGAGCAGCGGCACCTCTTCGCGGGTAGCTGGACGTGCCTGGGCCGTGTCGTCGACCTGTTCCCCCCGGCCGCGTCACGACCCGTCACCCAACGCTCCGTGATGGTCGGTGACGTCTCGACCCTGCTGGTGCGGGACACAGACTCCGTGCGGATGTTCGCGAACACCTGCCGGCACCGTGGTCACGAGCTGCTCGGCGCCGGTGAGACGTCCCCGCGGCACAGCATCACCTGTCCCTACCACGCCTGGAACTATGACCTCGGCGGCGCGTTGAAAGGGGCGCCCGGCTTCCGCGACGACGAGCGGTTCGATCCGGGTGAGCACTCGTTGGTGGAGCTTCCGGTGCAGCTGTGGGAGGGCTGGCTGTTCGGGCACGCGCTGCACCCGCTCGGCAGCGAGCAGGTGCCGTCGTTCACCGACCATCTCGGTGACCTCGCCGCCATCGTCACGCCGTACGCCTGCGGTTCGCTGGTGCTGGCCGACCGGCACAGCTACGAGGTGGCGGCGAACTGGAAGGTGGTCGCGGAGAACTACCACGAGTGCTACCACTGTCCGCTGATCCACCCGGAGCTCTGCCAGGTCAGCCCGCCGGACTCCGGCGACAACTACGACCTGCCGGGTGCGTGGGTCGGTGGCTCGATGGACCTGCGCGAAGGCATGGAGACCATGTCCATGACGGGGAAGCTGGCCGGCACCTCGCTGCCTGGGGTGGACCCGGCCCGGGTCGAGTACCTCCACGTGCTGCCGAACCTGCTGGTCTCCGCGCATCCCGACTACGTGATGACCCACCGGATGTTGCCGCTGGCACCGGGCCGCACCTGGATCGAGTGCTCCTGGCTGGTGGCACCGGGTCCTGACGGTGCCACGCCGGACGCCCGTGGTGCCGTCGACTTCTGGGACCTGACGAACTCGCAGGACTGGGCGGCGTGCGAGTCGGTGCAGCGTGGTCTCGCCGGCCCACACTTCCGGCCGGGGCCGTTCGCACCCAAGGAGGACGCGGTCGCCGATCTGGTCGCGACGATCGGTCGCGCCTACCACCAGGGCGGCTTCTGCTGAGCGACCGCGGGCCTCCGGCACGTAGTCTGCGGAAAATGGATCTGGATGGCCTTCTCGACACCCGAGCCCTCGCGGACACTAGGTGGTCCGTGGACATCCGTGGTGGGGGAGGGTCGGCGTCCGGCTACCAGCGAAACGGCGATCTGCTGCTCGAGACGGCGAGCATCGCCAAAGTCTTCGTCCTGGTCGAGCTGGGGGTTCGAGTTGCCGCCGGCGTCACCGACCCCCGGCTGGGGCTCGACCGGCGAGCCGTTGCGCCGGTGGCGGACTCCGGGCTCTGGCAGCATCTCGCCACCGACCGCCTCCTGGTGGCAGACGTAGCAAGACTGGTCGGTTCGGTTAGCGACAACCTCGCGACCAACGTGCTCATCCGCCTGATCGGCCTCGATGCGATCCAGGCACGGGCTGCGCGGATGGCTCCTGGTGGCTCGACCCTGCACGACATCGTCCGCGACACGCGAACCTCTGACACGCCGGCGACGCTCAGCGAGGGTTGCGCCTCCGACTGGGCGTCCATCCTGGAGGACCTGCGTCGTGGGGCAGCCGAGGGCGAAGCAGTTGGCGCACACGTTCTCGACTGGTTGTCGGCCGGTGCCGACCTGTCCATGGTCGCCTCGGCCTTCGACCTGGATCCCTTGTCGCATGCATCAGGCGCTGACCAAGGCATCCAGCTGTGGAACAAGACCGGGACGGACGCCGGCGTGCGTGCGGACGTCGGCGTCGTGGAGACCGACGGCGCGACGTGCACCTATGCAGTGATCTGCAACTGGAACCCTCATGAGCACGGGCTCCGCTCGGGAGTACTCAACACCATGCGAGAGATCGGCCGAGAGATTCGGCGATCTCTGTGAGGAGCCGCTACAGGCGTCCGGACTGAACGACCCGGCTCAGGAACTGCTGGGTCCGCTCCTCGCGGGGATTCTCGAAGATCTCCTTGGCAGTCCCGCTCTCCAAGATCAGCCCCTCGTCCAGGAAGCACACTTGGCTGGCCACCTCCTTGGCAAAGCCCATCTCGTGGGTAGCCAGCATCAGGGTGAGGCCTCCCTTGGCCAGCTCGCGGACGATCGCCAGCACGTCACCGACCAGCTCGGGGTCCAGCGCAGCGGTGATCTCATCGAGCAACATCACCCGAGGCTGCATCGCCAGCGCTCGCACGATCGCCACTCGCTGCTGCTGACCACCGGAGAGCATGTCCGGATAGGCCTCCGCCTTCTCGGCCATCCCCACGGACTCCAGCAGCGCCATGGCGCGCTCGCGGGCGTCCTTCCTGGGGAGCCCGTCGATGCGAGTGGGAGCCAAGGTGATGTTCTCGAGCACCGACATGTGCGGGAACAGGTTGTAGCTCTGGAAGACGATGCCCACGTCACGGCGCAGCACGTTCAGGTCGACCCCGGCACCGGTCACCGTGTCACCCTCGATGCGGATCGCGCCGGAGCTGATCTCCTCCAGGGCGTTCACGCACCGCAGCAGGGTCGACTTGCCGGACCCGGAGGCGCCGATCAGGCAGACCACCTCGTGTCGCTCGACGTTCAAGGAGACGCCCTTGAGCACCTCGTTGCGGCCGTAGGACTTGTGCACCTCGTCGATCTCCAGGAACGCCATCACTGCCCTACCCTGCGCGCCGCGTCGCGATCGATGAGCCTGTCGGTGAACCGCGCCTGCGGGATGGTGATGATGATGAAGAACGCGGCGGCCAGGGTGACGGGGGAGAGGTTGAACAGCTTGCTCTGCCACAACGTGGAGGTCAGCACGACCTCGGCGATGGCCGCCGTGGACAGCAGTGCGGTGTCCTTCTGCAGGCTGATGAAGTCGTTGAGCAGCGGCGGGATGACGCGACGCACCGCCTGCGGCACGAGCACGGTCCGCAGCGTCTGGGTGTAGCTCAGACCCAGTGAGCGGGCGGCGGCGCTCTGGCTCGGGTGGATGGAGGCGAGCCCCGCACGGTAGACCTCGGCGACGTAGGCCGAGTAGGTCATCGTCAGTGCCACGACACCGAGCCAGACCGGTGACCACTGGGCCGTGGCCGGGATGGCCAGTGGGATACCGAACACGATCAGCAGAATGGTGACGATCGCCGGGATCGCGCGGAAGACGTCGCAGTAGATCAGGGCGATGAGCCGCAGTGGCGCTCCGGCCCGCCCCGGCAGCATCCTCATGATCGCGAGGAGCAGGCCGAACGCGAGCACCAGCACCTGGGCGACCAGGGCCACCCAGATGTTGGTCCAGAACGCCCGGAACATCTCGGGGAACGACTGTCGCCAGGCGCTGGCGGTGAAGAACGTCTGCGCGATGCCCCCGGAGTTGGCAAAGGCCATCAGCAGCAGCCCGGCCACGACGATCGCCGCGACGGCGTACCCCATGGCGATCTGCGCTTCCTCGCGGCCCGCGGCGGCGGACCGGCGTGCCAGCACCAGCTGGTCGTCCCGCAGCAGCGCTGCTCGTTCGCGTCCGGCCGCGAAGGACCGGAAGGACGGCCACAAGGGGTAAAGCGACACGATGACGAGCACCGCCCCCACGATCGTGGAGACGGGCCCGCCACTGTTGTAGTCGCGCAGACGCACCGCACCCAGCGCCACGAGGGCGACCCCGATCACGGACAGGAGCAGCCCCACCAGGGCGACCCCCGTGACGGGGCGCGGCTGGCTCGGGGTGGGACTAGCCTGCAGGTCGCCGCTGACGAGCCCTGGGACTGGCATCCTCCGCGGCTACTTGATCGTCCAGACCGGGACCGAGGACGGGTCCCCGCCGAAGGCCGGGCCGAGGTAGCTCTTGGAGAGCTGGTCCAGGGTGCCGTCGTCCATCAGCGTCTTGATTCCCTGGTTGAAGGCCTTCTCGTTGGCCGAGCCCTTGGGGTAGATCGCGCCGTACTTCTCACCGGTCTTGTACTGGCCGGCCACCTCCAGCTTGCCACCTGTTGCCTTGGCCTCGGCGAGGACGATCGCGGTGTCGAGGAAGGCCGCGTCGACCTGTCCGGACAGCACCCCCTGGTACAGCGTCTGCGAGTTCGGGTAGACCTTGACGTTGCACTTCAGCTTGTTCTGGATGAAGGGGACCGAGGTGGTGCCGGCATAGGCCGCGCACTTCTTCGTGTTGATGTTGTCCGCGGTCACGCCGGCGCCCTTCTTGGTCAGCACCCCGATGTTGGAGTCGAAGTACGGCGTGGAGAAGTCGACGACCTTGGCCCGCTCGGGCGTGATCGAGATCTCCGCGAGGGCGATGTCGAAGGTGTTGGTGCGACCGGCGACCAGCTGGGCGAACGAGACGTTCTTGACCGTCACCGACTTCAGGCCCGCCATGTTCGCGAGGTTCGCGGCCATGCAGTACTCGTAGCCATCCTTGATCGACTGGGGTGTCGTGCCGTTCCACCAGCCCTGCGCGGGGAGAGTGGTCTCGACCGTGAGCGTGCCCGCCTTGGCCGGCTTCAGCGAGATGCTGCCCGCCTTGCTGGTGACCTTGCAGTTCCCGAAGCTGCCCGAGGTCTTGGACGACGAGGAGGAGGAGGACCCGCAAGCCGCCATGGACAGCGCCAGCGCGAGTGCGGTGGTGAGAGTGAGTGTTCGTTTCAGATGCATGACGAGCCCATTTCTTCCGGCGGCGAGAGCGGGACAACCAGCGGCTGTTAAGGGCAGAGTCGCCGTCAGCGCCTGCCGAGTCAAGGACATCGGGACCAGGAGACGGAAATGCTCCCGGACTGCGACCGACCACCATTGAACGCGCTACTATTCTGTACATGACCACCGTTTCACCTGCGGAGGCCCGCGCCCAGTTGTTCCCCTGTGGACGAGGCCGTGCGTAAGGGACGCCTACCGAACCTGACCGGCACCTGCACCGTGGGCTAGGATCACATCATGGAAACGCTGCTCCTTACCCCGCCGCTCTGAGCGTTAACGACCAGCGCGGCCGCCCCTCGTCCGAGGGGCTTTTTTGTGCCCGGAGCAAAGGAGTGGAGCGAGATGAGCGAGCACGAGCCGGAGTCGTACGACGTGCGGGCCACGCAGGAGAAGTGGCTGCCCGTCTGGGAGCGGATGCAGCCCTTCCGCGTCGACGACGACAGCCCCCGGGAGAAGCGCTACGCGTTGACGATGTTCCCCTACCCGAGCGGCGACCTGCACATGGGCCACGCCGAGGTGACAGCCCTGCACGACGTGATCGCCCGCTACTGGTGGCTGCGCGGCTACGACGTGCTGAACCCGATGGGCTGGGACTCCTTCGGGCTGCCGGCAGAGAACGCCGCGATCCGCAACAACGAGCACCCGGCGACCTACACCTACGCCAACATCGAGACCCAGGCCGAGAGCTTCAAGCGGTACGGCGTCAGCTTCGACTGGTCCCGCCGGCTGCACACGTCCGACCCGGAGTACTACCGCTGGACCCAGTGGTTGTTCCTGAAGTTCCGCGAGCGCGGGCTGGCCTACCGCAAGTCCTCGCCGGTGAACTGGTGCCCCAACGACCAGACCGTGCTGGCCAACGAGCAGGTCGTCGACGGGCGCTGTGAGCGCTGTGGTGCCGAGGTCACCAAGCGGGAGCTGACCCAGTGGTACTTCAAGGTCACCGACTACGCCCAGCGGCTGCTGGACGACATGGGGCCGCTGGAGGGCACCTGGCCGGAGCGGGTGCTGACCGCGCAGCGCAACTGGATCGGCCGCTCCGAGGGCGCCCACGTCGAGTTCACCCTGAACCTGGCGTCGGGGGAGACCCAGGCGATCACGGTCTACACGACCCGTCCGGACACGTTGTACGGCGCGACGTTCATGGTCGTCGCCGCCGACGCCAGTCTGGCCGCCGAGATCGTCGCGCCGGAGCAGCGCGCGGCCTACGAGACCTACCTGGAGCAGACCCGGATGTCCTCCGACATCGACCGGATGTCGACAGACCGTCCCAAGACCGGGGTGGACCTGGGGATCACGGCGACCAACCCGGTCAACGGCCAGCGAGTGCCGGTGTGGGCTGCGGACTACGTGCTGGCCGACTACGGCACCGGCGCGATCATGGCCGTGCCCGCGCACGACCAGCGCGACCTGGACTTCGCCAATGAGTTCGGGCTGCCGGTACGTCGGGTGATCGACACCGGGGAAGGCAACCCCGAGGAGACCTACGTCGCGACGACCGGTAACGGAAGCTACGTGAACTCCGCGGGCCTGGACGGTCTGACCGACAAGGCTGCCGGCATCTCGCAGATCGTGGCGAACCTGGTCGAGTCCGGTGCGGGCCAGGGCGCGGTCAACTTCCGGCTGCGCGACTGGCTGCTGAGCCGGCAGCGGTTCTGGGGCTGCCCGATCCCGATCATCCACTGCCAGGAGTGCGGCGAGGTGGCGGTGCCCTACGACCAGCTGCCCGTCGTACTGCCGGAGCTGAAGGGTGCTGACCTGAAGCCGCGCGGCGTCTCACCTCTGGCTGCGGCCGAGGACTGGGTCAACGTCGACTGCCCCGGCTGTGGGGGTCCGGCAAAGCGGGACAGCGACACGATGGACACCTTCGTGGACTCCTCGTGGTACTTCCTGCGCTACTGCTCGCCGGACTTCACCGATGGCCCGTTCGACGTTGCCAAGGTGCGGCAGTGGATGCCGGCCGACATCTACATCGGCGGGGTGGAGCACGCGGTGCTGCACCTGCTGTACGCGCGGTTCTTCACCAAGGTGCTGTACGACATGGGGATGGTCGACTTCGTCGAGCCCTTCACCGCCCAGCTGAACCAAGGCGTGGTGATCAACCAGGGCAAGAAGATGAGCAAGTCGCTGGGCAACGGCGTCAGCCTGGGAGACCAACTTGCGGACTTCGGCGTGGATGCGGTGCGGCTGACCCTGGTGTTCGCCGGGCCGCCGGAGGACAACATCGACTGGGCCGACATGTCACCGGCCGGGTCGCTGCGGTTCCTGCAGCGTGCCTGGCGACTGAGTGGCGACGTCACCAGCGCGCCGGCGGCACCGGCGGCGGACGGCGACGTCGCGCTGCGCAAGGTCACCCATCACACGGTGCACGACGCGGCCGGCCTGGTGGAGGGCTACCGGTTCAATGTGCTGGTCGCCCGGATCATGGAGCTGGTCAACGCCTCGCGCAAGGCGATCGACTCAGGGTGTGGTCCGGCGGACCCCGCCGTACGCGAGGCCACCGAGGTGGTGGCGATCCTCCTCTCGCTGGTGGCGCCGTACACCGCGGAGGAGATGTGGGAGCGGCTGGGCCACCAGCCGACGGTCGCTCGGGTCGAGTGGCCCGTGGTGGACCCGGCGCTGCTGGTCGAGGACTCCGTGACCGCCGTGGTACAGGTGCAGGGGAAGGTCAAGTCCCGGCTGGAGGTCTCCCCGGACATCACCGAGGCAGAGCTGGAGACCGCCGCGCTGGCGGACGAGTCGGTACAACGGGCACTCGACGGCCTGACCGTCCGCAAGGTGATCGTGCGGGCCCCGAAGCTGGTCAACATCGTCACTGGTTAGTCAGCCCGGTGGGCGAGCAAGGCGCCCAGCGCCCGAGGTCGGGACCACTACCGCGAGTAGCTCAGGTCCTTGCCGGACAGGGAAAGCTCCAGGCCGCGCTTGTCGGCACGGAGCGAGGTCACCTTGACGTGGAAGGGGAGGCCTCTGAGCGGGACGTCGATGCCGATCCCGCGGAGCGCGTCGGCGACCTGCGGCGGAGCACCCTGGAGGCCGTTGGTGGTGGTGGCGGCGAAGCTGAGCACGTCGCCAGTCAGCGACGGTGCCAACGTGATCGACGGTGAGATCTTCTGACCCAGCACGGTGAACTGCTTGCCGGCCTTGATCCGGCCGTTCCCGGTGTAGCTGACCTTGGCGCCCAGGCGACGCCCGAGGCTCGGGTAGCTCACGGTTGCGTGCGCGGTCGCCCTCCTGGCATGGAAGCTGCTGAAGTCCCGGGAAGCGGTCACCGTGCGGAAGTCCACGCGCAAACGGGAGAGGACCAGCGCGCTCGAGGAGGTTCCCGTCGACACGCCGTGGGCTGTGACCCGCACGTGTTCGTAGCGGCCGGACGCGAACTGGGTCAGGAACGGGAAGCCGGTGATCGCGACGTCCGGTCGCGAGCTGAGCGTCTCGGCGGACTGGAGCTTCTGGGCGGCGACCCGCTCGGCCGCGTAGGCGCCGCCCCGGTCGGCGACGACCAGCAGCACAGCGACCACGATGACGAACCAGAGCAGCTTCGACAGGGCCCCGCCGTGCTCGTCGCGTCGCCTCACGCCTCGAGGTCCGCCTTCAGGCTGGCCAGCGTCGTGGCGATGTTGCGCTGCTGGAAGTCCGCGAACAGCTTGCCGCCGGTCACCGTCTTGTCGAAGGCGGCAGCCACCACGTCCGGCCACCCGCGGCGGTTGTCGGTCCAGGTCTCGGTGACCCTGGTGCCGCCATCGACGGGTTCGAACGTGTAGGACCAGCTCGCGATGGCCGCCTTGATCCGCGGTGTGCGCGGCCCGATCTGTCGTACGTCGAAGGCGAACCGCTCACCCGGGTCGGCAGCTGTGACCGTGCATCGGGTTGCCCAGCGGGCCCGCCCACGCTTGTTGCGGCCCACGAACGTGGTACCGAACGCAGCCGGCTCGCCCGGCGACCCGACGGTGGCCCCGGTGTTCTCCGGACTCCACCGACCCATCTGGGACGGGTCGGCGACCTGTCGGTAGATCGTCA
>JBBSVL010000055.1:0-11511 GCA_038233595.1 Propionibacteriales bacterium
AGCAGCGAGCGCAAGCGATCGACGTCGAGACCGCGCGTCGTCACCACATCGTGACCTGTGCGCGCAACCATAAAGGCGCCTCATGCGTCACATGGGTATGAGCAACGACGAGGACCCCAGGGTGGAGGTCGTGATGGAGCTCTTCAGGGACGGTCACGTGCTGGCGCTGAGCGGGCCCTTCGACGGGCGCAGCACCGCGATGGCCCGGGAGGCGATCTATGACCACCTCTCCGCGTTCGACGAGGGCATCGTGCTCGACCTCACCGAGGTGCTGTGGATCGACGCCGTGGCCCTGCGGATGCTCGCCGTGGCCACGCAGCACGCCGAGAAGGAGGGCCAGTACCTCACCCTGCGGGGCTGCAGCACCCACCTTCGCCGGGTGTTGAACCACTCACGGTTGCGGACCCTGCTCGAGCTCGAGGGCGGCGCCGCGAGCGCGTGAGGTCTCGACGCGCTCGCTCGCGCTCGCTGCTTGTCCTGAACAGCGCTTGAGCTTGCGAAGGAGCGCGTCGAAGGGCTCGACCAGCCTGGACTGTGACCTACTTGGCACCGGGGATGTGACTCGGGCCGGTGACCCGGCACCGACCCCGCCGTACTCTCCCCCTATGAGCGACCAGACTGAGCCAGCCGCCCAGCACGAGAAGGACCGTCCCTGGGTGATGCGGACCTACGCCGGGCACTCCTCGGCAGCGGAGTCCAACAAGCTCTACCGGACCAACCTCTCCCGGGGACAGACCGGGCTCTCGGTCGCCTTCGACCTGCCCACCCAGACCGGCTACGACCCGGACTCGCCGCTCGCCCGCGGGGAGGTCGGCAAGGTCGGCGTGCCGGTCCCGCACCTGGGCGAGATGCGGCACCTGTTCGCCGACATCCCGCTCACCGAGATGAACACCTCGATGACCATCAACGCCACCGCGATGTGGCTGCTGGCGATGTACCAGGTGGTCGCCGAGGAACAGAACCCGGATGCGGGACCGGAAGAGGTCGCCCACCAGCTGGCAGGCACCACCCAGAACGACATCATCAAGGAGTACCTCTCCCGCGGCACCTACGTCTTCCCGCCCGAGCACTCGCTGCGGCTGATCTCCGACGTGATCTCCTACACCGTCAACCAGATCCCGAAGTGGAACCCGATCAACATCTGCAGCTACCACCTGCAGGAGGCCGGGGCGACGCCGGTGCAGGAGCTCGCCTACGCGCTGTGTACGGCGATCGCGGTGCTCGACAAGGTCAAGGATGCCGGCCAGGTCAGCGAGGAGGACTTCGAGAAGACCGTCGGCCGGATCTCGTTCTTCGTCAACGCCGGCGTGCGGTTCGTCGAGGAGACCTGCAAGATGCGCGCGTTCGTCCGGCTCTGGGACGAGATCACCGCGCAGCGCTACGGGGTCAAGGACGCCAAGATGCGCCGGTTCCGGTACGGCGTGCAGGTGAACTCGCTGGGCCTGACCGAGGCGCAGCCGGAGAACAACGTGCAGCGCATCGTGCTGGAGATGCTGGGAGTCACGCTGTCCAAGAACGCGCGCGCCCGCGCCGTACAGCTGCCGGCGTGGAACGAGGCCCTGGGCCTGCCCCGCCCCTGGGACCAGCAGTGGTCGCTGCGCCTGCAGCAGGTGCTGGCCTTCGAGTCCGACCTGCTGGAGTACGAGGACATCTTCGAGGGGTCGACGGTGATCGAGGCCAAGGTCGAGCAGCTGTGCACCGAAGCTCGCGCGGAGATCGACCGGGTGCAGGCGATGGGGGGCGCGATCGCCGCCGTCGAGTCCGGCTACATGAAACAGGCGCTGGTCAGCTCACACTCGGCCCGCCGTTCGCGCATCGAGAGCGGGGAGGACAAGGTGGTTGGGGTCAACATCTACGAGACCACCGCCGAGTCGCCGCTGACTGCGGATCTCGACACGGTGATCCAGGCCGCCGACCCGGAGGCGGAGGGCTCCGCCCTTGCCGGGCTGGAGAAGTGGCGCGCCGAGCGCAACCAGTCCGAGGTCGACGAGGCCCTGGCGAGGCTTGCCGCGGACGCGAAGACCGACACCAACCTGATGGCGGCCACGCTTGCGGCCGCACGAGCCGGGGCGACCACGGGGGAGTGGGCGGGCACGCTGCGCGAGGTGTTCGGCGAGTTCCGGGCGCCCACCGGGGTCTCCGGCGCCGTCGGTGTTGCCCAGTCGGTCGGGGCGGCCGGGGCCGAGCTGGCCGCCGTGCGCGAGAAGGTGAAGCAGACCGGTGACGAGCTCGGTGGGAGACTGCGGCTGCTGGTCGGCAAGCCCGGCCTGGACGGGCACTCCAACGGCGCCGAACAGGTCGCCGTACGCGCGCGTGACGCCGGCTTCGAGGTGGTCTACCAGGGCATCCGGCTGACCCCGGAGCAGATCGTGGCTGCGGCCGTCGCCGAGGACGTGCACGCGGTCGGCCTCTCGATCCTGTCTGGGTCACACATGGACCTGGTCCCCGACGTGCTGGACAAGATGAAGGAAGCTGGCATCGCCGACATCCCGGTGATCGTCGGCGGGATCATCCCGACCCGGGACGCCGTTGCGCTCAAGAAGCTGGGAGTGGCCGCCGTCTTCACGCCCAAGGACTTCAGTCTCACCGACTCGACCGGCGGCATCGTCGACGCGATCCGCGCCGCCAACGGGTTGGACTGACCCCGGCCGGTCTCACCAGCCCCGGGTGCCTGGCTCCCCCTTGAACGGGCCGACCACGCGCTCGGTGATCCAGCCGCCGTAGAAGCCGCCCGCCTGTGGTTGCACCGTCTCACCGTCCACGGTGCAGCGGTCGACGGCGGCGGGCATCACGGCGATGTGCTCGACGAGGACCTCGAAACCCATTGTCGGATGCGGGTAGGTCCAGGCCGCGCGCGGCGCTGTACGAGCCGGGGTGACCAGGTCGAAGTACGCCGCGGTGCCCTTCCACTCGCAGTACGAGCTGCCGTCAGCGGGCCGGAGCACGCCCTCGGTGAAGGCGCCGGCCGGCACGTAGTACGTCGGTGGGTGGCTGGTCTCCAGCACCCGGTAGGACGCGGTGGTGCGCGCCACCAGCTGGCCGCCGAGATGGACCTCGACGGTCTCGGTGCTCGGCTCGACACGCGGCGGCCGCGGGTAGTCCCACGCCGACTCCTGGTCGGGGCCGGGTATGGCTGGGCGGGGGCTGCTCACAGCACCATTGAACCGGGTCGAGCAAGGCGCAGGGCGCTTACATCACCCCACAGGTGGAGGGCGAGCACACCGAGCAGCAACGCGGAGACCAGCACGACCAGCCCGATGCCGGCGCGGAGTCCGGCGTCCTCCAGGGAGAGGGTGAAGAACGACTTGCGAGGTACGCCGCTGGCGGCGCGTGGGGGAGCCGGTGACGGCTGTGGCCCGACAGGCGGCGGCGTAGGCGTCGTCCCGATCGGAAGCACCCGCACCACTGCAGCGGTCTCGATCGCGCCGTAGACGTGCGGGAACGTCTCGGCCGACCCCGGCACCTGCTCGTCCACGACGGGCGCGCTGAGCAGGTCGGGGTCGATGACCAGCAGCACCAGCGGCTCGTTCACGTCGGCGTAGAAGCGGTCGTGCACGCCCTGCCACTGGTCGGCGCGGGAGGCGTGGATGAAACCCTCCTCTGCCAGGGTGCGCCCGCGGGTCGAGGTGGTGTAGCGACCCGACGCCTGGGCCGCATCCCAGTCGGAGACGGTGGCGATGTGGAACAGCGGCATCAGAAGAGCCGGTGCGAGGGGTCGTCGATGCCGCGCAGGGCGTCGTAGTCGACCAGTGCACACGCGATGCCCCGGTCGGTGGCCAGCACCCGCGCCTGCGGCTTGATCTCCTGGGCGGCGAAGATGCCGCGCACCGGCTTGAGCAGCGGGTCGCGGTTGAGCAGCGCGAGGTAGCGGGTCAGCTGCTCGACGCCGTCGATGTCGCCGCGGCGCTTGATCTCGACCGCCACCGAAGCCCCTGCGGCGTCGCGGCACATCAGGTCGACCGGGCCGATGGCAGTGGGGAACTCCCGGCGGACCAGGGTCAGGCCCTCGGAAAGCGAGGACGGATGCTCGGCCAGCAGTTCCTGGAGGTGCTTCTCCACGCCGTCCTTCTGCAGGCCCGGGTCGACGCCGAGGTCGTGGCTGGAGTCGTGCATCACCTGCTCGACCAGGATCCGGAGCGTGTCGTCGGTCTTGGTGCTGCTCACCGTCCACTCGGCCCTGATGACACCGGCGTCGTCCTCGAATGTCGTTTCGCGGACGGTGCAGGGTGGGCTCATCCAGTTCAGTGGCTTGTAGGAGCCGCCGTCGGCGTGCACCAGTACCGAGCCGTCGGACTTGAACATCAGCACCCGCGTGGCCATCGGCAGATGCGCCGTCAGCCGCCCGGCGTAGTCCACCTGGCAGCGGGCGACGACGAGTCTCACGGGAGCGCAATCTACCGGGCCAACGCCTAGTGTCGAGACATGCAGCGCGTCATCGTGGTGGGGGCCGGCGTGCTGGGGCTGTCCTGCGCGGTGCGACTGCTCGAGTCTGGCCACCGGGTCGACGTACTCGCCCGTGACCTGCCGCAGGAGACGACCTCCTCGGTGGCTGCTGCCCTCTGGTACCCCTATCTCGCGCTGCCGCAGGACCGGGTGACCGCCTGGGCCGCGACGTCCTACGGCGAGTTCGCGCGGCTGGCCGGGTTGTCGGAGCCTTCGTGGGAGGACGACACAGGTGTCCGGATGCTCACCGGCACCGAGGTGCTGCACGAGGCCACCCCCGACCCGTGGTGGGCCGCGGCGGTGCCGGAGCTGCGCCGGGTCACTGCGCCGGCGGACTACGACGATGCCTGGTCGTTCGTCGCGCCCGTGATCGAGATGTCGGTCTACCTGCGCTGGCTGGCCCGGCGTGTGGAGCGGCTGGGTGGTTCGATCACGCGGCTGAACGTCTCCGGGCTGCCGGCGGGCCCGTTGGTGGTGAACTGCTCGGGCATCGGCTCCCGGCTGCTGGCCGGGGACCTGTCGGTGGCGCCGGTACGCGGCCAGGTGGTGGTCCTCGAACAGGTCGGCCTCGACCGGTGGTGGCTGGACGGCTCCGCGCCGACCTACGTCGTGCCACGCAGCCGTGACATCGTGGTGGGCGGCACGGACGACGCGGGGGAGTGGAGCCCGAGCCCCGATCGGGAGACTGCGAGGGACATCCTGGACCGGGCTCGGAGGCTGGTTCCGGAGCTGAACGGCGCAAAGGTGATCCAACACAAGGTGGGGCTGCGGCCGGCGCGGCCCGCTGTACGACTGGAAAGGGTGGGTGACGTCGTGCACTGCTACGGCCACGGAGGAGCTGGGGTGACGTTGTCCTGGGGCTGCGCCGACGAGGTCGCGGCCCTGGCGGCGCGATGAGGAGCCGCTGGCTGGAGGCCGGACTGTACGCCGCACCGGGTGTGCTGCTCGGGATCTCGGGCCTCGCCCACCCGATGCACCTGAACCCGTCGACCGCACACCGGTGGTTCGCGCTGCACCTCACCGGGCTCTTCGTCGTACCGCTGATCGGGCTCGCGGTGGCGTTGCTGATGCACGGGCGTCGCGACGTGCTCGCGGTGCTGGCGGTTGTCGGGGCATACCTCTTCGCCACGCTCTACACCGCCCTGGACGTGATCAGCGGCATCGGCAACGGCTACGTCACCGACCACCTGGGAGCCGGCGCGGTACCCCGCCCGGCCGCTCTCGGGCTGGCCTTCCACATCGGCAGCCGGCTCGGTTACGTCGGCGCCTGGGCGCTGTTCGTGGCCGCTGTCGTGGTCGGCGCCGACGCCGTACGACGCCTCGGGGTGAAGGCGGTCGTGCCCGCACTGCTGCTGCTCGTGGGCGCGTTCTTCCTGCGTGGCCAGCACATCTTCCCGCCGTGGGGCGTGTTGAGCTGCATCGCGATCGGACTCGGGACCGGGGGGCTGGCCTGGGTCAACAGGTCGAGCGCCGCGCTGGCATAGTTCTCGACATGGCACGTGACTTCAGGACCATCGGCGTTGTCGGACTAGGCACCATGGGGGCCGGGATCGCGGAGGTCTTCTCCCGCAACGGCTACCAGGTGGTGGGCGTCGAGGTGAACGACGAGACGCTCGAGCGGGGCCGGCAGCACCTGGCGAACTCCACCGGCCGGGCCGTCTCTCGCGGCAAGCTGTCGGAGGAGGACCAGAAGGCGCTGCTCGACCGGATCACGCTGACCACGTCGCTCGAAGACCTGAAGGACGCCGACCTCGTCGTCGAGGCCGTCGTGGAGTCGGTGGAGCTGAAGAAGGACATCTTCCGACGCCTCGACGCGGTCGTCTCGCCCGAGACCGTGCTGGCCACGAACACCTCCTCGCTGTCGGTCACCGAGATCAGCGCCGCCAACGGCAGCCCCGGGCGCGTCATCGGCATCCACTTCTTCAACCCCGCGCCGGTGCAGAACCTGGTCGAGGTGGTCAGCACCGTGGTCACCGCTCCCGACGTGCTCGAAGACGTCTCCGGCCTGGTCCGGGCGATCGGGAAGTCTCCGGTCGTGGCCGGGGACAAGGCGGGGTTCATCGCCAACACCTTGCTGTTCGGCTATCTCAACCATGCGGTGTCCATGTTCGAGGGCCACTACGCGACCCGCGAGGACATCGACGCTGCGATGCGCTTCGGCTGCGGCTACCCGATGGGCCCACTGGCGCTGCTCGACCTGATCGGTCTGGACACGGCCTACGAGATTCTCGACACGATGTACCGGCAGGGCCGCGACCGGCTGCACGCGCCGGTGCCGATCCTCAAGCAGATGGTCACCGCGGGGCTGCTGGGTCGTAAGACCGGCCAGGGCTTCTACACCTACGAGGGCCCCGACAGCTCGATGGTGGTTGCCGACGCCAGCACTCCGTCGGCCGACGACAAACCACAGCTGCAGCACCACATCAGGCAGGTCGGCGTGGTGGGCACCGGCACCATGGCGACCGGCATCGTGGAGGTCTTCGCCAAGGGCGGGTACGACGTGGTCTACGTCGGCCGCAGCCAGTCGAAGGTCGACGGCGTCCGGGCCACGATCGAGCGCTCGCTGGACAAGGCGATCCAGCGTGGCAAGCTCGAGGAGTCGAAGAAGACGGAGGTGCTCGGTCGGCTGACCGGCAGCACCTCGCTGGACGACCTGAAGAGTGTCGACATCGTCGTCGAGGCGATCGCCGAGGACCTCAAGGTCAAGACCACGCTCTTCGAGAACCTCGACGAGATCTGCAAACCGGGCGCGATCCTGGCCACCACGACGTCCTCGCTGCCGATCATCGAGTGCGCCCAGGCCACCGGCCGGCCGCACGACGTCATCGGCATGCACTTCTTCAACCCGGCCCCGGTCATGAAGCTGGTCGAGGTGGTCAGCACCGTGTCCACCTCCGAGGACGTAGCGGAGACCACGCGTGCCCTGTGCGAGACGGTGGGCAAGACCGCCGTGTCCTGCGGTGACCGGGCCGGGTTCATCGTCAACGCGCTGCTGTTCCCCTACCTCAACGACGCGATCAAGATGCTCGACGCGCACTACGCGACCGCCGACGACATCGACACCGCGATGAAGCAGGGCTGTGCACTGCCGATGGGTCCCTTCGAGCTGCTCGACGTGGTCGGCAACGACGTCTCGCTGGCGATCCAGCGTGAGCTCTACCTGGAGTTCCGCGAGCCGGGCTACGCCCCGGCCCCGCTGCTGGAGCACCTGGTCACCGCCGGCTACCTCGGCCGCAAGACCAAGCGTGGCTTCCGGGACTACAGCACGCCGCGTTGATTTCCCACGGTCTGAACGTTTGTGGACACTTCCCTTGGTGAATTCACGTGGGGGAGCGTGCAAAAACCTTCAGACCGTGGGAATTTGACTCCGATACCCCACGCCCTACCTCCGGGGCGGAGCGCTCCGAGGCGTGAGGCCGGCATCGGCCGGGGCCAGGTGTCCGGGACAATGGCCGGATGGCTTCCCCGATCCGTGCCAACTCCGTGCTGCCCGCCCGTCGTACGCCGATCACGCTGCGCACCTCCGACGGCCTGGGCCTGGTGGGCGAGCTCGCAGTGCCCCAGGACAGCGACCCGGTGGCCACCCTGGTCTGTCTGCATCCGCTGCCCACCCACGGCGGCATGATGGACAGCCACGTCTTCCGCAAGGCCGCCTTCCGGTTGCCGGCACTGGCCGGCCTGGCGGTCCTGCGTTTCAACACGCGGGGCACCTGGAGCCAGCAGGGCACCAGCGAGGGTGCCTTCGACAACGCCCACGGCGAGAAGTACGACGTCGCGGCCGCCTTGGAGTACGCCGACTTCCATGACCTGCCGGACATCTGGCTGCTCGGCTGGTCGTTCGGCACCGACCTGGCGCTGATGCACGGCCTGGACCCGGTCGTGAAGGGCGCGATCCTGCTCTCTCCACCCCTGCGGTCCGCCACCCGTGACGACCTCGGCCGCTGGGCGGACTCCGGCAAGCCGGTGACCGCACTGGTCCCGGAGCTGGACGACTACCTGCGCCCGGCGGAGGCGGTCGAGCAGTTCGCGCCGCTGACCCAGGCCGAGGTGGTCCCGATGGAGAGGTCCAAGCACCTGTGGGTCGGCGACGCCGAGCGGGTCCTGGACCAGATCGTGCAGCGCGTGGCACCTGACGTGGACACGCCGCTGCCGCGCGAGTGGGACGGCCCGATCCAGACAGCCGACACCACGGCGTACAACGCGCACAACCTCAGTGCCTACAAGGACGTTCCGCTGCCGGAGCCCGGGGCCTGACCCGGACCCGCCCGGTGGTGCATCCGCGCCGACTCAGCGGTGCAGCCTGGAGCGGTAGGCAGCGACCGCGACCCGGTTGCCGCACGTGGTGCTGCAGAAGCGGCGCGAGCGGTTGCGGGACAGGTCGAGCACGATCGCGTCGCAGGTCTCCGCGGCGCAGCACGAGAGCCGACTCATCTCGTCGGCCCGGATCACGTCCACCATCGCCATCGCGGTCTCGACGGCGATCCGGTCGGCGAGCGCGTCGGTCGGGTCGGTGGCGTGCACGTGGTAGTCCCAGTCGTCGTGGATGACCAGCTGCGGCACCGCCCGGTGCTCGGCCAGCATCCGGTTCACGATGGCCGCGGCGCCGTCCCGGTCGCTGGTGAGCAGCTCGCGCAGGCGTTCCCGGAGCTCACGGATTGCGCTCAGCTCCGTCGAGTCCCGGGTGCGGGCACCGGTGTAGTCGAACGCCGCATAGAAGGCGTCGAGCTCGGCCCGGGTGGTCATCGTGTCCGGCGGCTCGGCCGAGTTCACCAGGGCGACCGCCGCCTGCAGCGACACCAGCGTGTCATGGGCAAAAGTCATGTTGACACATTACATTACCTCCATCTACCGTCATGAACCATGACCGGGTTCATCCATGACAGCGAGTCGCGTGTCGCCGCCGGCGTCGGCTTTGCCGTGCTGTCGGCGACGTCTTTCGGGCTCTCAGGCGCCCTTGCCCGGGGGTTGATGGACGCCGGCTGGACGTCGGGTGCCGCGGTGGCGACCCGGATCCTGATCGCCGCCGCCGTTCTGGCCCCCGCCGCCGTCGTACAGCTCCGCGGACGGTGGGGGATCCTGCGGGCGAACCTGTCCACCATCCTCGTCTACGGCGTGATCGCGGTCGCCGGGTGCCAGCTCGCCTACTTCAACGCGGTGGCTCACATGCAGGTGGGCGCGGCCCTGCTGATCGAGTACATCGCACCGGTCGCCGTCATCGGCTGGCTCTGGCTCCGCCACGGCCAGCGGCCCGGCCGGCTCACCGTTGCCGGCGGGCTGGTTGCCCTTGTCGGGCTGGTGCTGGTCCTCGACCTGGTCTCCGGGGCGCAGGTGAGCGTGGTCGGCATCCTCTGGGGGCTGGCTGCGATGGCCAGCGTCACCTTCTACTTCGTGATCTCCTCCGACGAGAGCCGCGGTCTGCCGGGCACGGTGCTCGCAACGGGCGGCCTGCTCGTCGGTGGCGCCGCCCTGCTGGTCGCCGGCGTCGTCGGGGTCGTGCCGATGGCGACCTCGGACCGCGACGTGGTGTTCCGCTCGCTCACCGCCCCCTGGTGGGTGCCGATCCTGGTTCTTGGGGTGGTGACCGCCGCCCTGGCCTACGTGACGGGGATCGCCGCGACCCGGCGGCTGGGGTCCCGCCTGGCGTCGTTCGTCGCGCTGGGCGAGGTGCTGGCCGCACTGGTCTTCGCCTGGCTGCTCCTGGGGGAGGTGCCCGGGGTGGTCCAGGCAGTCGGCGGTGTGCTGATCCTTGCTGGAGTGGTCACCGTCAAGCTCGGCGAAGGGCGTACGGCGGCGAACGTGGGCGTCGAGCCGCTGGTCGCGGCTACCGGGCGTCCTGCCGTCGCAGCAACACCTCGTTGACCAGCAGCACGATGGCCGCGGCCGTGGGGATCGCCATCAGTGCGCCGACAACCCCGAGCAGGCTGGCGCCGATCAGGGCGGCGATCACGGTGAGCAGACCGGTGATGTCGACGGCGTTGGACATCACCCGCGGGTAGATCACGTAGTTCTCGAGCTGCTGGTAGACCACGTAGAAGACCAGCAGCGCGATGCCGGTGTGTACGTCGGTGGCGAACCCGATCGCGCAGACCAGGACCGCGCCGATGGTGGCGCCGATCATCGGGATCACGTCGAGCAGGGCAACGACGACGGCGAGCGCGACGGCGTACTTGCCGAGCCCCACGATGAACAGGAAGACCAGGGTGCTCAGGCCGGCACACATGGCCACGACGAAGGCGCCGGAGACGTAGGCCCCGATGCCCTGGAGGATCTGGTCGCTGAGCCTGGTGACCCGCTCTCGACGGCTGGCCGGGGCGAGCCGGTAGAGCGACATCTTCACCCGGGGAAGGGTCGCCAGGAAGTACAGCATCATCACCAGGACCAGGAAGGCGTTGGCGAGGAGACCCAGGATAGCCAGGCCGACGCCGACGATGCCCCCGAACACCCTGCGGGTCAGGTCGCCGCTGGTGACGTAGCCCTGCAGCTTCGTCGCCACGTTGTACTTGGAGTCCAGGTGGGCGAAGGTCTTGTTGTGCTGAAGCTGGTCGAGCCAGCCGGGGGCGCTCTGGCCGATCGAGGTTGCCTGCTCGGTGATCACAGGCACCAGGGCGAAGAGGAAGGCCCCGAGCGCGACCAGGACCACCGTGATCACCACGACCACGGCCCAGGAGCGCGCCAGCCCGCGGCGCATCAACCACTCGACCGCCGGGTTCAGTCCGACTGCGAGGAAGAACGCGACCAGGATCAGGATCAGCACCGAGCCGATGCCGAGCAGCAGGGTTCCGAGCCAGAAGGCTACGAGCGCCCCGGCTGCGCCGAAGAGCCCGATCAGGAACGGCGACCGGTTCGAGAAGGCCTCACCCGGCTCGCCGTACGGACTCTGTACGTCGTCGGGGGACACCTCCTCCTCCTCTGACGCCGACTCCGACGCCGACGCCGGGGCCTCTCCCCCCTCGGCCAACGCTCAGCTCTCGTCGTCGTTGTCGAACCCGGACACGACCTCACGCAGAGCGCCGAGCTGGGCGGCGATCCCGTCGCGACGGTTTGTCAACCGGACGACCTCCGCCTGCA
>JBBSVL010000056.1:0-11399 GCA_038233595.1 Propionibacteriales bacterium
GCCACCATCGCGGCCCGGTTGCCCTTCCAACCGGCTGTCGCCCGGGCGTGCAGGTAGCCCGCGTAGACGACCCAGGTGATGAACGCCCAGACCTCCTTGGGGTCCCAGCTCCAGTAGCTCCCCCAGGCGTACTGCGCCCAGATCGGCCCGGCGATCAGTGCCGCGAACGTCCAGATCGGGAACGCGAACGCGTGCCAGCGGTAGGCCAGCCGGTCGAGGTTCTTCAGCGACGGCACCTGGGCGAGGTAGCCGGTCCGGCCACGGCCGCGGTCCAGCGCCCGCTCCTTGACCAGGTAGAGCACCGAGCACATCCCACCCATGGTGAACGCGCCGGTCGCGGTGATCGCGGCGACCACGTGGATGATCAGCCACGGTGACTGCAGCGCGTCGCGCAGCGGGGTGACCGGCTCGTAGAGGAACAGTACGTCGACCATCAGCACGGTCAGCACGAACAGCGAGACCACCGGCGCCAGCCAGGCCAGCGCGAAACGCTTGTACATCACCAGGTAGAGCGCTACCACCACGAAGCTGGCGGTCAGCGTGAACTCGTACATGTTGCCCCACGGCACCCGCACCGGGTCGGCCGCCAGCCCGCGGGAGACCAGCGCCGAGAGGTGCACCAGCGCCGCGACCACGGTCAGCGCGAGCGCGATCCGGGCCCACAGGTCGGACTTCTCCTCGTTGCCGCCCGTGACCGCAGGAGCGGCCAGTGCTACCGAGCCCGCACCACCGACGGACGCCGAGTCCGCAGCGGAAGCCGAGGACCCGGTCACCGACTCGGTCGACTCGGCCGACTCGCCCGCGCGGGGTCGGGTCACGAACGCCACCAGCTGGGCCACGAAGACCAGGAAGTACAGCACCGCGCACGCGGCGACCGCCTGGTTGCTGAAGATCTCGAACTGCGCGTGGCTCACGTGGTGTCCTCCTCATGCTCGGGGGCGAGTCCCTCCTGGGAGAGGAGGACCTGGAGCTGGTGCAGCTCTCCGGAGAGGTCGCCGCCGCTGGACCGGTCGAGTCCGGCCAGCTCCACGATCGTACGGTTACCCTCCCGGCGGGCGCGCACCCAGACCCGGCGGGGCCGGATGAACAACGAGCCGAGCAGCCCGAGCAGCGCCAGCGAGGTGCCGGCCAGGGCGACACCGGCGCCGGGCCGCTTGCTGACCTGGAGCCGCACGAACCGGCTCAGCCCGTCGAAGGTGACCGTGCCCAGCCCGTCCGGCAGCGTCTTGGAGGCCCCCATCGGCAGGTCGACCCGCACCGGCTTCCCGGCCGCGGTCGGGATCGGCTTCATCTTCGCCTTGTCCAGCGCGTAGACCGACTGCGGGTTCCCGGTGTCCAGGCCGAGGTCGCCCTCGTAGGCGAGCATCGAGATCGCCGGGTTCTTCGCGTCCGGGAAGGCCGAGAACGGTCCGGTCGCATCCGTGAATCCGTACGTCGGGTAGAACTCCCCCTCCAGCCCGATCTGGGTCGGCAGGGCGTCGGGCACCTTGACCACGCCGAAGGAGCGGAAGTCCTCGCTCTCGGGCAGGAACACCGTGGGCCCGGAGTAGGCGACGTTGCCCTTGCCGTCGCGCACCGTGATGTGCGGGGCGTAGCCATGGCCGACCAGGAAAACCTTGGTGCCGTCGATGGTCAGGGGGTGGTTCACCGAGACCCGGGCCGCATAGGGCTTGGACGCGGGCGAGTTCCGGACGCTCAGGTCGGCGTGGAACTCGTGCGCCGCGCCCGCAGACCTCCCGGTCTTGATGAACGTGACGTCGAAGTGCTTGACGATGAAGCTGAACGGCGCCAGCTTGCTGGGCGAGAACGCCTCGCCGGGTAGGAACTCGTCGTACTGGCTCAGCGAGTTGGTGAAACCCTCCTTGGTCACCACGATCACGCCGCCCCGGAAGCCGAGCAGCGAGCCGAGCGCGAAGCCGGCGAGCACGACCAGCACCGAGATGTGGAAGAGCAGGTTGCCCGCCTCGCGCAGGAACCCACGCTCTGCAGAGACGGTGGGTGCCGATCCGGTGTCGGTCGTCGGCGGAGCCAGCCGGTAGCGGTGCTTGCGGAGCGCGGCCCGTGCCCCGGTGAGTACGACGTCGGGCTCGGCGTCGGTCTCCCAACGGCGGCTCTCCTGCAACCGGGACAGGTTGCGTGGCGCAGGAGGGGGCTCGGCCTTGAGCCCGCGCCAGTAGACCCGGGTCCGCGGCAGGATGCAGCCCACCAGCGAGACCACAAGCAGCAGGTAGATCGCGGCGAACCACGGCGAGGAGTAGACGTGGAACAGCCCGAGCTTCTGGTAGATCGGGGTCAGCTGGGGATGTTGCTCCTGCCAGCGCGAGGCAGTCAGCGAGTCGACGGACTCCTGTGGCACCACCGAGCCGGGGATCGCGGCCAGGGCGAGCAGGAACAGCAGGATCAGCGCAGTGCGCATCGAGGTGAGCTGGCGCCAGGCCCAGCGGCCGAGCTCGACCGGGGTCATCGCCATCGGGGTGGCCGACGGCGTGGGAGGGCGCGAGGAGCCGCTCATCTCAAACTCCTGGGGTGAAGTTGGGGAAGAAGTAGCCACGGAGGTCGGCGATGAGCAGGTCCCACCAGCCGGTGACCAGCAGCAGCCCGACCACGACGAGCATCACCCCGCCGATCCGGGTGACCCAGACCTGGTGCCGTCGTACCCATTTCACGGTGCCCAGCATCCGGCGCCAGGCGAGCCCCGCCAGGATGAACGGAACCCCCAGGCCCAGGCAGTAGGCGAAGGCCAGCAGCGCCCCGCGACCGGCGCTGGCCTCCTGGGTGGCGAGCGTGATCACCGCGCCCAGGGTCGGCCCGATGCACGGGGTCCAGCCGAGCCCGAACAAGACCCCCAGCAGCGGGGCCGCGGCCAGACCGACGGCCGGCACCCGGTGCACCCGCACGTCGCGCTGCAGCCACGGCACCAGGCCCATGAAGGCCAGGCCGAGCAGAATCGTGACGGCGCCGAGGACGATCGTCACCGGCCGCTGGTAGGCGAACATCCACGCCCCGAGTGCGCCGAACAGCGTGCCGATCGAGACGAACACGAACGAGAAACCGAGCACGAACAGCAGCCCTCCGGCGACCATCCGGCCGCGGCCCGCGGCCTCCAGGTCGGTGCCGGACAGGCCTGTGGCGTAGGAGAGGTAGCCGGGCAGCAGCGGGACCACGCACGGCGAGAAGAAGGACACCAGGCCGGCGACCATCGCGACCGGGACCGCCACCAGCAGCGCACCCGAGGTGGCAGCGTGCTGGAAGGCCGTGCCGATGTCCATCGGGGTCACTTCTCGGCGTCCTTGACCAGGTCGACGAGGGTCTGGGTGCTTGGCATCTCCCCGAGCACGCTCGCGGCGACCCGGCCCTTGCTGTCGATCACCAGGGTGCTGGGGATCGAGTACGGCGTGAGGCCACCCGGGAACCCGAGCAGCGAGCGTCCGGACGGGTCGTACAGGCTCGGGTAGGGCACCGCGAACCTGCGCTCGTAGGCCAGCGAGCGGCCCTTGCTGCCGGGGTCGCGCACGTTGATCCCCAAGAAGGCCGCCTTCGACCCGAGCTGCTTGGCGGCCGCGGAGAGCTTGCCCTCCTCGGCACGGCACGGCGCACACCAGGAGGCCCACACGTTGACCACGACGGGCTTGCCCGCACCGAGGTCGGACAGCGAGAGCTTCTTGCCCTGCAGGGTGACTCCGGAGAGGTCCTTCATCTGCTGCCGCTTGGCTGGCGCGAGCTCGGTGATCACACCCTTGCCGTCGACGTACCCCTTGTCGCCGGTGGTCGCGCCGCTGCCGCAGCCGGCGAGCGTCGCACCCAGGAGGAGTACGACGACCAGCGCCGTGCAGGCGCGACGAGCAGGGCAGATACTGGGGCGCATCTCTCAGTTCGGCTTCTTGTCGTCGGGTGCGCCACCGGCCGAGAACGGGGCCTTGCGGTCGGCCACCGGGATCAGGTCACCGGCCGGCTCGGAGAATCCGACGGAGAGCAGACGCTCGTCCTCGAACGTGAAGGACGTCAGGCTGCACAGCGTGCACTGGCGCTTGCGAGGGTCGTGCAGGAAGGACCGGTGCTCGGCCTGGAGCCGGCAGATCCAGATCGGCAGCTGGTGGGAGACCAGCAGGGCCTCGTGGCCCTCGGCGGCAGCACGGGCGTCGAGGACGGCGGCCCACATCCGGGCCGCGACCTCCTTGTAGGGCTCGCCCCAGGACGGCCGGAACGGGTTCCAGAGATGTACCCAGGCCGAGGGCCTGCGCAGCGCACCGTCGCCGACCCCGAAGCTCTCGCCCTCGAAGACGTTGGTGGACTCGATGATCCGCCCGTCGGTATGCACCTCGAGCCCGAACCCCAGCGCCAGCGGCTGCGCGGTCTGCTGCGCCCGCTCCAGGGGGGAGGCGACGAGATGGGTGATGTCGCGGTCGGCGATGCGCTCGGCCACCCGCACCGCCATCTGCTCGCCGCGGTCGGAGAGCCGGTAGCCGGGCATCCGGCCGTAGAGAACGCCTTGCGGGTTGTAGACCTCACCGTGTCGCAGCAGGTGGACCACGGTCCTCATCTGCTCTCCTCGTCGTTCGTGCGCCGGGCCGCAGCCTCGGCTGCTGCGGGAAGCGCGGACACGATCTGGTCCAGGTCGGCGTCGGTGTGTGCGGCCGAGCAGAACCAGGTCTCATAGGCACTCGGTGGCAGGTAGACGCCCTGGTCGAGCATGCTGTGGAAGAACCTGGCGTACGCCGCCAGGTCCTGGGTCGAGGCTGCGTCGAAGTCGCGCACCTGCGAGGTGCCGAAGGGCGTGAAGAAGACACTGAACATGTTGCCGTTGGCCTGGACCAGATGGGGTACGCCGGCCGCGGTCAGCGCCTGGGTCGCGGCGCTCGACACGATCGAGGCGGCCCGGTCGACGGCGGCGTACACCTCGTCGTTCGCCAGCCGCAGCGTGGTCAGGCCCGCGGCGGTGGCCACCGGGTTCCCCGAGAGCGTGCCGGCCTGGTAGACGGGTCCGTCGGGCGAGAGCATGGCCATCACGTCCGCACGGCCGCCGAATGCTGCCGCCGGAAAGCCGCCGCCCATCACCTTGCCGAAGGTGAGCAGGTCGGGCGCCCAGCCCTCGACCGCGCCGTCGCGGCCCCACTGGCCGCTGGGTCCGACCCGGAACCCGGTCATCACCTCGTCGCTGACGAAGAGGGCACCGTGCTTCGCGCAGGTCTCGGCGAGGAACGCGTTGAAGCCGGGCTCGGGCGGGACCACGCCCATGTTGCCGGGCGAGGCCTCGGTCACCAGGCAGGCGATCGCGTCACCGTGCTCGGCGAACACCCTCTCGACCGCCGACCGGTCGTTGAAGGGCAGCACCAGGGTGGCCGCGGTCGCGGCCTCGGGCACGCCAGGGGTGCCGGGAGTGCCGAACGTCGCCAGCCCGGAGCCCGCTGCGGCGAGCAGCGAGTCGACGTGGCCGTGGTAGCAGCCGGCGAACTTCACGATCAGCTCGCGGCCGGTGAACCCGCGGGCCAGCCGGATCGCAGACATCGTGGCCTCGGTCCCGGACGAGACCAGCCGGACCTGCTCCACGGGCGTCCGCGCGACGATCTCCTCGGCGAGCTCGACCTCGGTCCGGGTCGGGGTGCCGTAGGACGTGCCGCGGGACACCGCAGCCGTCGCCGCTGCGACCACGTCGGGGTGGGCGTGGCCGAGCAGCATCGGCCCCCATGAGCAGACCAGGTCGACGTACTCGTTGCCGTCCACGTCGGTGAGCCGGGCCCCCTTCGCGGAGGCGATGAACCGCGGGGTGCCGCCCACGGCCTGGAACGCGCGCACCGGGGAGTTCACCCCGCCGGGCGTCACAGCGCGGGCACGCAGCATCAGCGCAGCCGAGGCCGGGGCGGCAACGTCCAGCGGAGGGAGGGACAACGGGGAAGGCACCCGCCCATCCTCCCTCCCCCCACCTCGGGCCGGTGAACCGGGACCGGTCACCGCGTGACTCCCCGGCGGGTTCCTCGTTGACACTTCCGAGGGAGGCGACCGCGGCCTAGGCTGGCGGGTGACGAGCCTCACAGGGCTCGTGCGAGACGTGACTCACAGCGACGGCCGTTTAGAACCGGGCCGAAGCGGAATACTCCTGAGTAACGTTGTCGCCCGGGGTCACCAGGAAGTTCCCCCGGAAATCCCGAGCACCAGACAGAGCAACACAGGCAGGGAGTGTCGTCAGGCCATGGCTCACAAACAGTTTTCTCGTCGGCAGAAGGCGGTCACGCTGGTGCCGCTCGCGCTCCTGTCCGGCGCCTGGACTGCCAGCCTCGTCGGCTTCGGCGGCGGTTCGGCGATCGCGGCGGCGAACAAGACCGCCGACGGCACCCTCCCCGACGGCACCAAGGTGCCGAGCGAGGCGATCCAGGCTCCGGCCAGCATCCCGGTCGCCGGCGTGATCGCCCCCGGCGTCCCCAAGGGCAGCGCCGACTCCGTGGTCAGCAGCGCCTCGACCAGCGGCATCCCGTCGGCGGCGCTCTCGGGGTACCAGAAGGCGGCGCAGATCATCAACGCCGCCGACACCTCCTGCAACATCCCCTGGCAGCTGATCGCCGGGATCGGCCGGGTCGAGTCCGACCACGGTCGCTACGGCGGCAACGTGCTCACCGCCAAGGGCTTCAGCACCCCGGGCATCTACGGCATCCAGCTCAACGGCAAGAACGGCACCCAGGCCGTGCCGGACACCGACGGTGGCAAGCTCGACCGCGACCCGGTCTTCGACCGCGCGGTGGGCCCGATGCAGTTCATCCCGAGCACCTGGTCGGTGGTGCAGGTCGACGCCGACGGTGACGGGCAGCGCAACCCGCAGGACATCAACGACGCGGCGCTCGCGACCGCCGTCTACCTCTGCTCCGGCCACGAGAACCTCGGCACGCGCGCCGGCCAGGAGAACGCCGTCATGCGCTACAACCACTCGCAGTCCTACGTCGACCTGGTGCTGCGCATCATGCAGGCCTACCAGACCGGTGACTACACCGCGGTCCCCAACGACGCCTCGGGTGGCTCCGTCTACTCACTGAGCAGCTCCACCGCGATGAGCCAGGCCCGCAGCCAGGCGCAGAGCAACGCGAAGGCCAAGGCGAAGGCCAAGAAGCAGCGCTCGTCCTCGAACGGGGCGAGCGGAGGCGGCAGCTCCACCGCCCCCTCGAACGGCTCCACCGCCGGCACCACCCCGACCGCGCCGAGTGGCGCGGCCAATCCCGGTGGCAGCCCCACCACCGGCGACAACGGCGGCTCACTACCGGCGCTGCCCAAGGTGCAGGTGCCCAAGCCCCCGGCGAGCGCACCGCCCGCGGTCAAGAAGGTCGTGAAGACCCTCAACCAGCTCGGTGAGACAGCCAGCTACTGCTCCGCGAAGCTGGGTGCTTCGAGCACCGTCCCGGGAGCGAAGACAGCGTGCGCCAACAAGGTCGGCGGCCTCACCAAGAGCGCTGCGGATGGCCTGCTCTCCGGAAAGTCATCCCTGCAGATCCTCCAGCTGCTCGGCATCAAGCCGCCGGTGGTCGGCGGCGGCGGTGGCCTGCTCTGACGGTCAGCCCGAAGTCAGCGCGTCGGCGACCAACCGGTCTGAGAGCGCCCGCACCCAGGCGCGCTCGGCCGGGTCGTCCGCGGCCGGATCGGCGTGCGCCGCGTCAAGCCCGTTGAAGTAGACCCCGCTGACGCCGTCCAGTGCCGGGTCTGCGACCAGCCGCCACGTCGCAGCCAGGCCCTCCTCTACGGTGCTGGTCGGCTGCACGCCCGACGCGCGCACCATCGCGGTGTCCATGAACGTCGCCGGGTGCAGCGCCGTCGCGCTCACGTCGGTGCCGACCAGGTCGGCGGCCAGGTCGTAGGTCGCCATCACCTGAGCCAGCTTCGAGCGCCGGTAGGCCGCCGTCCCGTCGTACTCGTGTTCGCTGAGCGGGTCGTCCGGGTCGAGTACCAGCTGTCCGGCCGAGGCGACCTGCACGATCCGCGCGGGCGCGCTGCTGCGCAGCAGCGGACCGAGCCGCCGGGCGAGGTGGTACGCCGCCAGGTGGTTGACCGCGAACCGCAGCTCGATCCCGTCGACGCTGGTCTCCCGCTCTCCCCCGGGCTCGCCGAACCCGATGCCGGCGTTGTTCACCAGCACATGCACCGCGTCATAGGTCTCCAGCACTGAGTCGGCCAGCCGGTCGACCTCGGCCAGGGAGGCGAAGTCGGCGCGTACGGCGTCGATCGACTGGCCGGACGACTGCTCCACCTCACTGACCAGCTCGTCGAGCCGGGTCTGGTCCCGGCCGTGGGCCACGACGTGTGCGCCGTGGTCGGCCAACCGGTGCACCAGCGCACGGCCGAGCCCACTGGTCGCACCGGTCACCAGGACGGTCTGTTCCTCGATGGGTCGCATGCCCGGCGCAACACGCCGCGCCGCACCCGGATTCCGCTTGGCTCTACATTGCTCGGAGAGGAACCGACCCGAAGGAGCACCTCTCTCGTGACCAGTAGCTCTCCCCTTGACGTCGCAGCACTGCGCGCACACTTCCCCGCTCTCCACGAGGGCGCCGCACACTTCGACGGTCCCGGGGGGTCCCAGACGCCTGACGTCGTCGCCCAGGCGATCGCAGGGACCTTGACCCGGCCGCTGGCGAACCGCGGCCGCAACACCCTTGCCGAGCGGAACGCCGAGCAAGCCGTGGTGGCGGCACGCGAGGCGCTGGGAGACCTGCTGGGTGCCGACCCGCGGGGTGTGATCTTCGGCAGGAGCATGACCGCCTTGACCTTCGATCTGGCCCGGACCATGGCGAAGGACTGGCCGACAGGCGCCGAGGTGGTGGTGTCCAGGCTGGACCACGACGCCAACATCCGGCCCTGGGTGAGTGCCGCCGAGGCCGTGGGCGCCACCGTGAGGTGGGCCGACTTCGACCCAACGACCGGCGAGCTCGACCCGCGGACCGTCGGCGACCTGCTGACCGATCAGACCGTGCTCGTCGCAGTGACCGGCGCCTCCAACCTCATCGGGACCATGCCGGACCTACGCGCGATCGCCGACCTGGTCCACGAGACCGGTGCCTGGTTCTACGTCGACGGCGTACACCTCACCGCACACGCCCCGGTGGACCTCGAGGAGATCGGTGCGGACTTCTTCGCCTGCTCGCCGTACAAGTTCCTCGGCCCGCACTGCGGCGTGGTCGCCGGCCGACCCGAGCTGCTCGAGCGGCTGCGGCCCGACAAGCTGCTGCCCGCGGCCGACAGCGTCCCGGAGAAGTTCGAGCTGGGCACGCTGCCCTACGAGCTGATGTCGGGTACGACGGCGGCGATCGACTTCCTCGCCTCGGTCGTCCCCGGGGAGGGAGGGCGACGTGACCGGCTGCGCCGCTCGATGAGGGTGATCGAGGCCCATGAGGACGTCCTGCGGGACCGGATCGAGCAGCAGCTGGCCCAGCTTCCCGGCGTCACGATCTACTCCCGCGCCGCGCACCGGACACCGACCCTCCTGGTGAGGTTCGACGCTCACGAGCCGGCCGCGATCCACCGCTTCCTAGGAGAACGGGGCGTGAACGCGCCCGCCGGTTCGTTCTACGCCGTGGAGGCGTCCCGCCACCTGGGGCTCGGCGACGAGGGCGGGCTCCGGATCGGGCTCGCGCCGTACAACGACGACGGCGACGTCGACCGGCTCGTCGAGGGGCTGCAGGCCTACTTCGCCGGGTCGGCACCGGCCACGAGCAAGGAGCGCTCATGACCGACTCCCTGCCGCCGTTCCACCTGGCGATCCCGGTGCACGACATCGAGGCGACCCGCCGGTTCTACGGCGAGGTGCTCGGGTTCGACCGGGGCCGTTCGGACGTGCGCTGGACGGACTGGAACTTCGGCGGACACCAGCTGGTGACCCACGAGGTGGTGTCCGGGCCGCCCCGGGTCGCGGGCAGCAACCCGGTCGACGGCCACGAGGTACCGGTGCCGCACTTCGGTCTGGTGCTCGACGTCGAGGCGTTCCGGCGCCTGGCTGACCGGCTGGAGCAGGCCGGCGTCGAGTTCGTGATCGCACCATACGTCCGGTTCGAGGGCGAGCCCGGGGAGCAGTGGACGATGTTCTTCCTCGACCCCTCCGGCAACGCGATGGAGTTCAAGGCGTTCGCCGACCCCAGCGCCCTGTTCGCGACCTGATCACCCACACCCGCGGCGCGGTCAGCGCTCGAGCAGGGTCGTGGCCGCCTCGAGCGCCCAGTAGGTCAGCACGATGTCGGCGCCGGCCCGGCGGATCGAGGTCAGCGTCTCCACGATCGCGGCCTCACGGTCGATCCAGCCGTTGGCTGCGGCCGCCTCGACCATCGCGTACTCACCGGAGATGTTGTACGCCGCGACGGGTACGTCGACCGCGGCCCGCACCGCGGAGACCACGTCGAGGTAGCCCATTGCCGGCTTGACCATCACCGCGTCGGCGCCCTCTGCGACGTCGATCAGTGCCTCGCGCACGCCCTCGAGACCGTTGGCGCCGTCCTGCTGGTAGGTCCGCCGGTCACCCTGGAGCGAGGAGTCCACGGCCTCACGAAAGGGTCCGTAGAACGCCGACGCGTACTTGGCGGAGTAGGCGAGGATGCCGACGCGCTGGTGCGCCGGCTCGGCGTCGAGGGCCGCCCGGATCACCGCGACCTGACCGTCCATCATCCCGCTGGGGCCGACCATGTCGACCCCCGCGGAGGCGTGGGCGACCGCCATCTGCGCGTAGATCTCCAGGGTGCGGTCGTTGTCGACCTCCCCACCGGACCCGAGCACGCCGCAGTGGCCGTGGTCGGTGAACTCGTCAAGGCACAGGTCGCTCATCACGGTCAGCGCGTCACCGACCTCGGCGACCACGTCGGTGATCGCGACGTTGAGGATCCCGTTCGGGTCGAGCGCACCAGAGCCTTCGGCGTCCTTGGCGGCGGGGATGCCGAAGAGCATCACACCGCCCAGTCCGGCCGCGGCCGCATCGGCCGCGGCCTTGCGGAGGCTGTCGCGGGTGTGCTGCACGACGCCGGGCATCGAGCCGATCGGGGTCGGCTCACTGGCGCCCTCCCGGACGAACATCGGCAGCACCAGCTGGCTGGGCCGGACACTGGTCTCTGCGACCATCCGGCGCAGGGCCGGCGTACGGCGCAGCCGCCTGGGACGAATCACCGGGCCGATCATCAGGTCGAGCTCGCCTTGCGCCGGGTGGTGGGGCGACGCTCGGACGGCTTGGTCACCGGCTGCCCGGACTCGAGCAGCGCGGCCCGTCGGGTGCTGCCGAAGTCGGCGAGCGCGTCGACCAGCTCCTGCACGGACGGCGACGGCGCGAGCACGTCGACCCGGAGGCCGTGCTCCTCGGCAGTCTTGGCCGTCGCCGGACCGATCACCGCGATGATCGTCGAGGTGTGCGGCTTGCCGGCGATGCCGACCAGGTTGCGCACCGTGGA